>JABGTK010000143.1 GCA_018647265.1 Candidatus Neomarinimicrobiota bacterium
ATTAAATAATGAAACTTCGTTTCATCTTATTAATGTCCATTGCTTTTGGGCAGGTGAATTACAATCATCCTGAGTTGGATTGGAAGACCATTGAAACCGATCATTTCCGAATTCATTTTTATGCTGAGACAGAGCAATCCGCCCGTGAAGGGGCAACCGTGGCGGAGCGAATTTATCCATTTGTAACTAAACTCTATCAATATGAACCATTTGACAAGACCGATATCGTTTTCACCGATGTGGATGATATATCCAATGGTGCCGCATATTTTTATGATAATAAAATTATCATCTGGACCAGTCCTTTAGAATTTGAATTGCGCGGTTCACACCGTTGGTTCCAGAATGTAATCACTCACGAATTCACCCATATTGTTTCCATCCAGCGTGCTCAGAAGTTTGGTAAGTCCATTCCCGGTGGCTATTTTCAATGGATTGGCTATGAAAAAGAGAAACGTCCCGATGTGCTCTATGGCTATCCAAATACGCTTGTGAGCTATCCATTACCGGGGACAACTGTACCGCCGTGGTTGGCGGAAGGTGCCGCCCAATTTATGTATCCCGGCGCTGATTGGGATAATTGGGACAGTATACGGGATATGATTCTCCGTGACAGAATATTGAACAACAACATGCTTTCGTGGCGACAAATGAATACCTTTGGTAAAAGTGGGATTGGAAATGAATCTGTATATAATGCGGGCTTTGCTTTGGCCCGATATTTGGCAGTGAAGTATGGACCTGAATCTTTGGAAAAGATTATGACATCCTTGAGCAAACCAATGAATTATTCAATCAATAGAGGTATTAAGGATGCCACAGGAAATGAGGGTAAAAGTGTTTACAATGATTTTGTGACTGTTCTCAATACGAGATATGAAACATTGACAAAATCTGTTTTGCTTCATGAACGAAAGGGGAAAGTTATCCATGATAAAGGGACGGCCAATCTTTTTCCCGTCTGGAATGTTGATGGCACAAAGATTGCCTATATCTCAAATCAGGATCACGATTATTTTGGAAGTACAGATCTTTTCGTTTATGATATAAATAATAGATCGAGTGAAAAAATTGCCAAGAGTGTTTATTCTAAACCGGCTTGGAATGGGGATAAAATATATTATTCCAAAAAAGCGAAGAGGCCGAATAAATTTGGTTCAAAATATTATGACCTTTATGAATATGACTTTTCAACTAAAAAAGAATTTCGTTTAACGAAGGACGCGCGCGCATTCTCTCCTGTATTCAGCTCAAAAGACAGTGCCATTTTTTACCTTGCTACTTTTGACGGAACACAAAATATTTTCAAGATCGATCTTCATTTAAAATCTACCGAAAAACTTACGGATTTTGATGCCCATGAAATCATTGGCGGACTGAATTATGATGAAGGAAATGACCGCCTCATTTATGATATTACCACAAATCATTTTCGTAATATCCATTATTTGAGTTTATCCGATTCTACCTTAGGTCCTGTGTTAAATAATAAATTATGGGATGAGCGGCAAAGTGATTATTCGAAAAATGGAATGGTGTATAGTGATGATCGGTCGGGAATCTTCAATCTCTATTTTATTGGTAAAAAAAACCAAGGTTATCTAACCAATGTCTCCGGCGGCGCCTTTATGCCGGATATCCATGAGAGCGGGAAGGTTGTTTATTCCCTATATGAAAATGGTCAATATAAAATGGCAATCCTTGATTCTATTGAAATTATGGCTGATACACATGTGGGATATACTCCTTCATATTTTCAGCGGAATAAAAATTTATCTTTACGCATAAGTGAAAAGATTCGTGTAGAACCGGTAACGTACAAGGATCATTTTCCGCCCATGTTTACCATGCCTAGGGTGACAATGGATTATGGCACATTTAAACCCGGATTCTATTTCTATTCATCTGAGATTTTGGAAAAAGTTGCGATAGTTGGGGGTGCTTCTGTCAATCGCTCCAAGGATTTAGATTTGTTCTTTTTATTTGAGTATAAACATTTATATCCAACCCTATTTTTTGAAACATTTTATCTCACTCGGAATACGGAAGAACGATCAGCATACTCCGTATACAAACTGGATAATAATCTAAAATTTCGACTCATTGAATTTCGAGGTGGTATTCAAATCCCATTTTATGGGACTCAATTTGAACTATACGGAAGTTGGTCTCAATACCGTGCATCGATAAAGGAGCAAGTGGTGGGGAAGCCTCAACTTCAATCGGGAATTGGTTACGATTATTTCCGTGGAAAGGAAGCTGGTTTGAAATGGGGATTAACACAGTACAAGCGGCGAATCGATCAAAATATTAATCCCGTGGGATATCGGATCAACTTAAATGTGGCCAAAGAGTGGAATCAATTTATTGATGGATTAGATTTATCCGAATCGGGGACTCTTGTTTCCAATTTCA
Source organism: Candidatus Neomarinimicrobiota bacterium (assembly GCA_018647265.1). NCBI lineage: Bacteria > Pseudomonadati > Fidelibacterota > Fidelibacterota bacterium. The sequence continues at coordinate 2,416 of JABGTK010000143.1, forward strand.
ATAATCATGATTTGGTGCGGACAGAATTGAGTGGTGAATATCTTTGGGAAATTCCCAATACAAATAGATGGACGGTATCCATTGGGGGGCAAACAGGATGGATATCCAATACAAAAGCAGATTCATTTTTTCACTTTTTTGCCGGTGGTATGCCCGGATTGAAAGGCTATCCATTTTATTCCCTCGAAGGGACAAATATGGCGATTGGTGAAATGGGGTTGCGTGTGCCATTATTTCGAGAAAAACATATTCCCATTGGATGGTTTACTTTGCAGCATTCTACAATTGGGTTGATTGGTCAAGGTGGTGATGCATGGAATCGCGAAAAGTCAAATTTTAAAATGAAACGTTCGGCAGGAGTAGAATGGCGAATGTCCGGTGCATCTTTTTATAATTACCCTACTTCAATTGGAGTGGAATATCACCGAGGATTGGATACATTTGAAATGGATATTGGTGATGGAAATACCATAAAGTATGGCTATGAAGATCGGTTTTATTTCACAATATTGTTTGGTTTTTAAAATGAAAAGATTCATACTATTGACCCTTTTTATTTCAATGGGGTTGGCGCAATTCAATCCCTATGAGGTATCAAATTATCCAGTCCAGCGGGATTCGGTGAGAATGCCACTCTCTGCGAAGGCTATGTTTAAATCGTTTTTAATTCCGGGATGGGGTCAAATTCAGAATAAAGATCCATGGTGGAAGCCGGCTCTATTTGCCGGTGTAGAAACAATTGGACTGTTATCGTCTGCTAATTATGGTAAAAGGGCTGAAGATATTCGCCGAAATTTTGAATCTTTTGGCGATGAACACTGGGGCCTAGAACGGTGGTATAATAGGACGAAAATAATTTTTCCTAATCGCTGGGAAGAAATAATCATTGGAACCCATAAGCTTGGATTGAAAATAAATGGTGATTATTTTTATTCAGATCAGTTGGCAGATTTGGTAAAAAGATATTCATGGTCAGAAATATATGTTTTGCGGGATAGGGATTTTTATGAAAATATCGGTAAATATGATCAATTTGTAGGCGGTTGGGACGACCCTTATGACGACCCATTTGATTCTGAAGGAAATTGGTTTTCAGTACAAAAAGGAAATGTTGAATCCATAATTCTCACGAAAAGAAAAGATGATTTCCGAGATCAACGTCATCAAAGTAATTTGTTGAAACATTATTCACGTTATGCCGTAACGGTTGTGATGTTTAACCATCTAGCCAGCGGTTTAGAGGCAGCTTTGACGGCTAATAAAAAATCTAAAAATCTGGCAAAATTTAATTTGAATTACAATCCTTTAAATAAGTGGGGAGTTGGGGGTGTTCAAGTCACCTATACGTGGTAAATTCTCTGCTTAAAAATTGAAAGAAAGAATCCATTTAATGCGTGTAGCAGCAACTATTCTAATGTCTACGGTCATGTTTGTAACAGGATGTGCCGGAAATAAAGCTTTACGAGATATCGATTATAATGCAGAATTTCAGGAAGGTAAAACTGCATTAGCAAAAAAGAAATATTCAAAAGCACAGATGAAATTTAATACTGTGGTGATTGGTGCATCTCATACTGATTTGGGCGATGATGCCATTTTTTACCTCGGTGAATCCCATTATTTAGGTAAAGAGTACTTATTGGCGATTGCAGAATACGATCGCTTAATACGTAAAATGCCTTTCAGCGATTATGTTGAAAAAGCCCGTTATCGTATTTGTCAATCTTATGTGACTCTTTCTCCAAAATATTTTCGTGATCAAACTTATTCTGAAAAGGCCATTGGGAAACTTCAGGAGTTCATTGATGATTATCCAAATTCTAAGCATGGTAAAAAAGCTCAGGATGATATAAAAGATTTAAGAAATAAATTGTCTGAAAAGTCATATGAATCGGGCGTTTTATATATGAAAATGGAAGAGTACAAAGCAGCTCTTTTAGCCTTTGAGCAAGTAACTGAATTGTATTATGACACTGAATATATTGACCAAACTCATTTGAAAATAATCGAATGCTATTTTCGTCGTGGCGAATTGGAAATATCTCGAAATCACTTTGACAGCAAGCGTAAACATATTGAAAATTTGGGCATGGCTGAAGTGGTTGAAAAATGGTTCGAACTTGGCAGAGTAATGCGAAAGATTGAGGTCGAGTGAAAACCTGTCTTTTTGGTGGAACATTTGATCCACCTCATTTTGGCCATTTGATTGTAGCTCAAACCATTTTTGAGGCTGAACATTTTGATCGAATTGTATTTGTTCCCGCCCATATCCCGCCCCATAAAAAAGAACAAAAAATCTCTAATGTAAATTTGCGATTAGAGATGCTTAAGATTGCCACGAAGGACAACCCAAATTTCATCATTTCAGATATTGAGATAAAGCGTGGTGGAATTTCCTATTCTTTAGAAACTATAAGGGCTTATAAAGAAGAAACAAATATAACGCGCAATGATCTTTATTATTTGATTGGGAGTGATTCTTTAAAGCAATTCCACACTTGGGAAAATCCCAAAGCAATATTAGAAGAATGTCAATTGATAGTCGCCATTAGACCGGGTTTTCGTCCCAGTGATATTCCAAACTGGATCCTGGCTAAAGTACAATTTGCAAATATTCCACGAATTGAAATTTCTTCCACACAAATTAGGGAAAGATGGTTAGAAGATAAAACAATTCGCTATATGGTGACGCAACCCGTTTGGGAATTCATTAACGAACGCGATATATATTAATCAAATGTTCATGAGTCTCATATTTTTGGCTGCCGGTACTGTAATGCTTTTTTATGGCGCTGAGTGGATTGTGAAAGGTAGCTCTGGGATTGCTCAGCGTTTAGGCATTTCCCCTTTGGTCGTTGGATTAACCGTGGTTGCATTCGGTACATCCCTACCGGAATTAATTGTTAGTATTATTGCTTCTATGGAGGGTAGCTCGTCTATCGCAGTAGGCAATGTCGTTGGTTCCAATATTGCCAATGTTGGTTTAGTATTGGGACTGAGTGCGCTCATATTTCCGATTTCGGTTAATTATGACCATTTAAAAAGGGATATGTTCATTTATCTATGTGCATGTGCGTTATTTATTCTTTTCGCCTTTGACGGACGCTTAAGTCGCTTTGAAGGCACTATTTTGTTCATCAGTCTAATCTTTTATATTTTACTTTGCATTAAAAATCCCCATACTGGCGAATCAAAAACTGAAAAGCCTCAGGGGAAAACATTCAGTCTTGTCTTATTTGTTATTGCTGGAATCCTTCTTTTGGCATTTGGGGCAGACTTATTCGTGGATGGTGCTATTTTTCTCGCTCGATTTATTGGTGTATCTGAAATTGTTATTGGCATGACTGTGGTTGCTTTTGGTACATCTCTACCGGAATTAGCCACATCGGCAATGGCGGCATTCCGAAATGAAAGTGCCATCTCAGTTGGGAATATAATTGGTTCGAATATTTTTAATATTTTATCTGTATTGGGATTGGCGTCTATTATTAATCCTCTTGATTCACCAAAAGAAATCATGTCGTTCGAAGTTCCTTTAATGATTGGTTATGGTGTAGTCATGATTTTGATTGCCAAAATGCAGCAACCTATCAATCGTTTTATATCGGCCACATTATTGGGCGGATATTTTATTTTTATTTATCTCCTATTTTAACCTGGAATAAATCAGATTAGATTAATCCTATGATTCAACTCGATAACGTATCCTATACCTATCCAAAAGGCGGTGGTGTCTCCAATGTTAACCTGACTATCGAAGATGATGAATTCTCATTCCTGATTGGTCCCACGGGATCAGGGAAAACCACATTACTTAGGCTAGTTTATATGGATTTAATTCCTCAGGTTGGAAAGATTGTTATAGATAAATTCAAATCTAATCAGATTAAATCGAGGAAGATTCCTTATTTACGCCGGAAAATTGGTATGGTTTTTCAGGATTATCATTTACTAAACGACCGTAACCTGTTTGAAAATATTGCACTACCTTTACACGTTATTGGGTCATCAAAAGATGAAATAGTTGATCGAGTAGTAGAATCTCTAGAAGAAGTGGGGCTGGAGGATAAGGCAGAACATTTACCTGAAGAATTATCCGGTGGTGAGCAACAGCGTGCTTGCCTAGCGCGGGCATTGGTAAAAGATCCGGATATAATATTAGCTGACGAGCCTACAGGTAATCTTGATCCTGTGACTTCATTTGAGCTGGTTAAACTATTAGAAGAAATTAATCGTGAGGGCACAACCATACTCATGGCCTCTCATAATTATAATTTGATTAAGGGGCGAGGACATCGTATCATTGAAATCCAAAATGGAAGTGTGCGGCAATCCTAATGGATAAAATGGTGTTCCTTTTGGCAGAAGGTGTTAAAAACCTTTGGCGACATAAATTAACCGCCTTTTCGGCCATTTTTTCTACCTTCCTGACTTTGGCAGTAGCCGGATCATTGATCATTGTAAGTCAAAACACAAGTAAGGTAATTGAATACCTTCGTGATAAATACAAAATTGAAGTATTTTTTAAGGAAAGTGTAAAAGATAATCGTGTAGTAGAATTGGTCAATGAATTTAAAAAGATCAAGGGTGTCCGCTCGACCACAATGATTTCAAAATCTGATGCTGAAAAAATATTTAAATCCCAGTTTGGTGAGAACATTTTTGATTTAGTGGGGTATAATCCATTGCCGGCCAGTTGTGTGGTGAATGTGGTGAAAAACCATGAAACTATATTCAATGTTGGTCCGATTATTAACCGATTAAAAACCTACCCAGAAGTTGAAGATGTAAGTTACCAAGGAAGGCTAATTTTAAGAATTGAATCTTATTACCAGAAATTCGTTAAAGGAATGACAGTCTTGTTAATTCTAGTCTTAGGGATTTCTGTATTCATTATTTCAAATACAGTTCGATTGACAATCTATGCAAAAAAAGAATTAATCCAGGCACTGCAACTTATTGGAGCAACGCGAACATTTGTGAAAGCGCCTTTTATTATTGAAGGTATGTTCCATGGCTTGCTGGGAGCTTTGTTTGCTTCAGCGTTCCTTATCGCTGGTTTGGAAATTGGCTCCGGTATTATTTATTCAGTAACCAAACTCAACGTACAATATGACCCATTGGTCTTAATTGGTATTTTATCATCAACTGGGATTATTATCAGTTTCTTGGGTAGTAGTCGCGCAATCTCGAAATTTTTAAAATAAATGATTATAATTACTTTCTTGACAGATGAAAATCAAACCATCTAATTTTCAACCCTATGTCAACAATTAAAATTCCAAATTTGAATGATCGAGAAGCGGCGATTCTCACATCAGTTATTGAGGAATATATCGCATCTGGAACTCCTGTTTCTTCGGGCTATCTTAAAAAGCATTGCGGTATGAATGTGTCTCCAGCCACAATCCGAAATGGCATGGTTTCATTGGAGAAAAAAGGATTCCTTATGCAATTGCATACATCCGGTGGAAGAATTCCATCAGATGTAGGATACCGATTTTATGTCAACGCCAAGCCAAAATTTCGATCGCTGGATGATCCTTTTTCTGAAAGCGTTGAAAAAGAACTGTTGACCGTTGCTAATAATGTTGACGAATTGTTGGACTCCACAGCATTAATGTTGGCGAAAGTTAGTCATATGTTTGGTGTTGTTTTGATCTCAGGGTATCATAAGAGTATCCTAACGGACATAGAATTAGTTTCTCTCCATGGGAATCGCATTATGCTCGTGTTGGGTCTAGATTCAGGTTTAATTAAGTCCATTGTGCTGAACTTGGATTTAAACATTCAGCCAAAGTTGATAAATAAGATAACTCTAATTCTGAAAGAGCGATTGATTGGATGCTCTTTAAAAGAAATTCAATCCACCATTGGAATGCGATTGAATGGTACAGAAATGTATTCCCACGAATTGGTTCAGGTTTTGATAGATGATTGTTTAAATTATTTTCATATAGATAATAATAAAAGAATATACACATCGCCATCTGATGTATTACTTGATCAACCTGAATTTCAAAACTTAGCAAACTTTCAACGTCTTTTACCTGCCTTGGATAAATCGTATTTGAACCAACATTTTAAAGATAATTTTTCGGATAAATCAGAAAGAACATTAATTGGAATCGAGAATGAAGATGAACTGTTAAATGATTGTTCCATTATAACAACCCAGTTTGACAGTGGACTAATACAGGGAACAATTGGTGTGCTGGGCCCAAAAAGAATTCCATATATGTCAGTCCAATCCATAATTGATAAATTTGCGGAGATTATACAAAGTGCCCTCTAAAGAAAAAACTGCCAGACCGGTAGCTAAGAAAAAAACGCCTACAAAGTCATCGACTACTAAACTCAAAGATCAAATAGAAACTTTAAAGTTCGATATTTCTTCTCATGAAGATAAATATCTTAGGCTTAAAGCTGAATTCGACAATTATCGTCGTCGGAAACAGGAAGAGACTAGTAACATGTTCAAGTATGATGGTGAATCTGTCATTAAACAATTTTTGACTGTTTTAGACGATCTGGATCGATTGGCAAAAGCTGCAGAAGAAAATGGTAAATCAAATATTGAAAAAATTAAAGAAGGTATCGATTTGATTGTTAATAAAATCACCAAACGGTTTTCTGAGCGGGAAGTTGTGCCTTTTACAGCGCCCGGTGATTTAGTAGACCCTGAACTTCATGATGCCCTTATGATGCGATTAGAAGAAGGAAAAAAAGAGAATGAAATCCTCGAAGTTTTCGAAAAAGGATATCGTTATAAAGATCGTGTCATTCGTCATGCAAAAGTTGTTGTAAACCAGACGCCATCATGAGAGATTTATATGACATAATAGGTGTAGACAAAAGTGCCTCTGATAACGAAATCAAAAAATCTTATCGGAAGATTGCCATGAAATATCATCCAGATAAAAATCCCGGTGATTCCGAAGCAGAGCAAAATTTTAAAGAGGCAGCTGAGGCGTATTCAATTTTGTCTGATAATCAAAAGAGAAGACAATATGATCAATTTGGGCATGCCGGCGTAGGCATGGGCGATTCTCCTGGCGGCGGTACTGGATTTCATGGTCACATGTCCATGGAAGATATATTCAGTAGTTTTGGAGACATCTTCGGCGGTGGAGGTGGTAGCGGTGGATTTGATCCATTCGGCGGTATATTTGGTGGTGGGCAAAGAAGGGGTATTAAAAAGGCCCGAGATTTAAAAGTAGCATTAAAATTAGATTATGCGGATATCGTTAAGGGTACAGATAAAACGATCAAGATTAAACGTCATGAAACGTGTGAAACTTGTACTGGAAATGGCGCCCAGGCAGGAACGATGCCAACATCCTGTCGACAATGTAGTGGGTCTGGCCAAATTCGACAAATGTCTCAGTCATTTTTTGGGCAATCCGTAACAGTTCGAGAATGTCCTGTCTGCCAGGGGTCTGGTGAAATGATTGAGAATCCCTGTAAACCCTGTGGTGGCAATGGCATACAACGCAAAACTGTTGAAATAAAAGTAAAGGTACCTGCCGGCGTTGCAGAGGGGAATTATATGACCCTCAATAGTCAAGGAAATAAAGGACCGAAAGGTTTTCAGTCTGGGGATTTAATAATAATTTTTGAAGAAAAAGAGCACCCTGTTTTTACGCGTAATGGTGAAGATGTTATAACCGAAGTGCAAATTCAGTTCCACCAGGCCGCGCTTGGTATAACATTAGAAGTGCCTACATTGGAAGGAAAAGCTAACTTGAAAGTGCCTTCGGGGATTCAATCAGGGCAAATTTTACGCATGCGTGGAAAAGGATTTCCACGTGTTCGGGGATCGGCCAGGGGAGATCAATTGGTTCGCGTCCAAGTGCAAACACCAAAATCTTTATCTCGTCAACAGAAAAAAATACTAGAAGAGTTATCTTCGCTTAATGGTCAATCTGAACCCATATTTAAACGGGTAGTTCTGGATTGAGTATCTTCACCCAGCAGGAATCCTTGGTAATTAAATTTCTGCTTGGTGTCATTGTATTAGGTATTGTTGTTACATCATACCGCCATTGGATCGGTGATGAAGTGCCGTCTGCAGAATCAGAAATATTGGCTTTCAAAGTAGCTGCCGAAAGGATTGCTGAAGAAAAGGTCAGAAATCCTCATGAAAAGAAGCAGATTCGAACCGTAAAAAGTGTTAATATCAACACTTCGAATAAAGTGAAATTGATGACAATTCCCGGTATTGGGCCTGTAACTGCAGAGAGAATTATGCGCCATAGGGAAGATTATGGATTATTTGAATCCGTCGAAGGGTTATTGAAAGTAAAGGGCATTGGCCCTAAAACGTTTGAAAAAATTAAAAACTATATAAAGACGAAGGATTGAATCGAATGTCTGAGAATAATCAATCAGAACTATCTAAAAAACGTAAACTGTATTCCGACCTATTAGAATTCGCCATTGTGACTGCTTTTCTTTTCCTGATTATAAGTATTTACGTACCTAGGGCCATTTGGGATGAAGAAGAGCTTTATGAGGGGCAAAGCCATTTTTTCATGGAAAACATGTACGATATTGAAAATTTTTATAATGATCTCATGGAAGAATATGATGCGGATGGACTTTGGGCTATGCAAGTCGTGAACTCTGTTCGTGATTCATTGACCGGCGATTCAACCTATTTGGGGGAGCAATCAATTACATTAAATGGAAAATCCTTTATGGTTAATGTACCTAAGGGATATGATTCTGATTTTGATACAACGTTTGGATTCCCCATGATCCGACGTGATACAGTTTCAGATACGATTGCAACTATTGTTATGTTTTCAGAAGATCTATCCCGAAATGATACATCCTATGTTCAGAAAAAACTTTTGGCAAAATTCCAGGCTGATACTAATTTTGTTTCACTGATAGAAGAAGTTGAATCTGAGCGTGTAGAAGTTGTGAATTACTATGATACATTCATGCCAGATTCTTCTATGTATTTTTGTCCAGTCACCGAAAAACCCTTTCTTATTTCAATAATGAATGAAGGTAATGTGGTTAGAGTTGATAGTCCAATCGAAGAAACTGTTATACGCCGACGATATGCCATTTTTGCCTTCAAAGCTGATAATCATGGTTTTATTGATGATGGCTCCAAAAGTTGGGATAGGTAATTATTTATAAGTGATTCATCTCGCTATATCGGATAGCCATCTTTTATGTGCTCAGTGGACAGAAAAAGACGGGCAACCGCTACTCACTTCTTTCTCATATAAAAAGCTCCCAAGGCCCCTCAGTGTTTTAAATAATTCTGAAACGGAAATTATTTCAGTCCTGAATGCAGGCTTGCATCTAATCCGTGAAGATGTTCCCTTTGAAGGTGATAAAGTATATGTCACAATCCCAGATGAATATTGCCACTCTTCCGTTGTAGATCTTGAACCGGAATTGACAGAAAATGACGGATGGGCATTTGTTCAATGGACGATAAATCAGCGATGGGAAAGTGGTGGTTCATTTGAATATTTTGGAAGATCATTTAAAGGGAAACCTAATTCAGTTTTTGCAATTCGCGTCTCTACAATTTTTACCGAGCCAATTAAACTCGCTATTCAGGAGTTGGGTGGAGAGGCTGTGTGGATGGGCAGCGAATCAAGCGTATATTTTGGATTGAACCCTGAAAATGGATGTACAGTATTTCACCCTTCAGCAAACGGTTATCAATATTTTCAATATTCACAGGATAGTTTTCAGATTGGATCGGCACGATTTTTAAAAGGTGAATGGAAACTTCATCCATTGGTCGGTAATGATTCAGACAAAAAAGTATTTTCTGGCCAATTATTTTTTGCCGGAATATTAACTGAAAAGAGAAAAGCTAATTTTAAAGGTCGTCGGATTAAACAAATGGCTGCCCTTACTGGCATTGCATTAGAAGGTAATATTATTCCGAAAGGGGTTAAAGAAGAGGATCTATATATTTTAACAGCGATTGCTACAGGAACGATTAAAGGTGTAGCTCTTAATTTTTTCGATAAACCTGGATTGCAAAGATTTGAATATGAGAAGCCTGTTCCAATTTTAAAATCGAAAGAGGAAACCGAAAAACCTGCAAAAAAGAAAGTTGTAAAACAAAAAGTTAAAAAGAGAATAAAAAAGCCTAAAAAGAAAATTAATTTTCTTCAACCCTTCTTGTACTTTTTCTTTTTTGTTACCATAGGGGCCATGCTTGTTTTCGATCAAAAACCAGAATTGTTCGATCCAGTCATGAAGTATAAAGATGAAATTTTTCAAAAAACCGCACTGCCAATTCCGGTAGTTACAAAAATTCCGATTATTAAAACAATAACCGCGCCGCCTAAAAAAGAATTGGAATATCTATTTAAATCACAAAGCTTAATATCTATAACCCGGAAAATTTTAAAATTATCGGACGACTATAAAATCCTATTATTATCCATAAGTGATGGTAGGATGGATTTAGAATTGGTTGGTACTAAAGTAATGGATGCACCCATAGATTCATTCGGGGACGTTTTAAACTATTCCCTCCGTCAAGTAAATGGAGATGAAAAATATAAACACGGTTATTTGGTTAGTTATCGTTCGGCCGATTCAACTAATATCCGTTCCGAATTCACGGCGGAAGAATTTCAATCTTACATTTCAGGTATTGACCAATCATTCTTAAAGGCAATTGACCCAATAGAAAGAAATAGTGGAATCCAAATTCCAATCATCGTTAGGATAGGTGGTATTAAAAATATTAATCAACTATTGTCAGAATTATCTGTGAATGGAAAAAATGTAGTAGTAGAAAAATTTGTTTATACCAGTGATCCGGGTAATATTAATCCGTCGGCCATTTTTTATATTTCACTTTATTTTGCATCACAAACCGAATACCAGGATTAGGGTATGCAAATCCAAGCTGGCCGCTATAAAGGTCGTCGGGTAAAAACTGTAGCCAATGCACCTTACCGACCAACAACATCCATTGTAAGAAAAAGTCTTTTCGATATTCTCGGTGATTTATCTGGGTACCATATATTAGATCTTTATGCAGGGTCAGGCATTCTTGGTTTTGAAGCAAGCAGTCGTGGCGCTGAATCAGTTACATTCGTCGAAACCAGTATGCGAGTTGTATCCCTTTTGAAAATGAATGGTTCTCTTTTTAAAGAATCTCAATTTAGTTACATAAGGATGGATGCATTGAAATATTTAGATAAATGCGAGTCATTTGATCTAATCATTGCCGATCCACCATATCAAAATTCAGAAACTGATTTAGTCATAAAAAAATCGTTAACTCGCTTAAAAGAAGATAAATTTTTTATACTTGAATCTTCGCCTCGAGAATTCTCAATTTCGCCCTCAAGAGTTAAGCTTTATGGAGACACGCAACTAACTTTTTGGAGAAACACCAAATGAGAACAATCGTATACCCAGGAACCTTTGATCCCATTCACTGTGGTCATATTGACATTGCTGAACGTGCGTCAAAACTATTTGATAAAATTGTTTTTGTTATTGCCGTCAATACGGAGAAGAATCCCTTGTTTACGCCCGAAGAGCGGATAGAGATGATTTTGGGTGCAACCAATCATATAGGGAATGTTGAAGCACATTCTACCAATGGTTTAATAGCAGAATATGCTCGAAAGATTGAAGCCGTGGCTCTGATCCGGGGACTTCGTCATGTGTCTGATTTTGAATTTGAATTCCAGATGGCTACCATGAATCACCATTTAAACCCAGACGTATCTACATTGTTAATGGTGACAGCAGAAAACTTTATACATTTGAATTCCACCGTTGTGAAAGATGTGGCTCGACTGAAAGGTGATATTTCAAAATTTGTACCGCCTATTGTGCTGCAAAAATTAAAAGATAAATTTCACCTTTCCTGATTTATTTTACTTTCGGCAACTTTACCGAAAGCAATCATTCTCTATTTTATTTAAATTCTACGTCTCATTTTTAGAGATTTACAATAATTATGCCTACATACGACTATAAATGTCAACAGTGTAACCACACATTTGAATACTTTCAGGCCATGTCCGATGCTCGGTTAGAAAATTGTCCTGAATGTGAGGGAGCAGTGCGTCGTCTAGTTAGTGGCGGTACTGGATTAATTTTTAAAGGGAGTGGGTTCTATCTCACGGACTATGTTAAAAAGAAATCATCCGAAAAAGCGAGTGAAACGAAAAAAAGTAAAGAAACGAAAAAGAAGACAGTAAAAGAAAGCGCGAAAACATGAGTAAAATAAAACAGGGTGAAAAAATAACATTTGTTGATGGAATTTATAATGTACCGAACTATCCGATTATTCCCTTTATTGAAGGTGATGGTATTGGGGCTGATATTTGGGCTGCATCTAAAAAGGTATTTGATGCGGCAGTTGCAAAAGCATATAAGGGTGAAAGATCTCTTGTTTGGCATGAAGTGTTGGCTGGTGAAAAAGCAAACAAAAATACTGGTTCATGGTTACCTGATGAAACGTTAAATACAATTCGTGAATATTTGATAGCCATCAAAGGACCATTGACAACTCCGGTTGGTGGTGGAATCCGATCTTTAAATGTTGCACTTAGACAAATCTTAGACCTTTATGCTTGTGTCCGTCCTGTTAGGTGGTTTGAAGGTGTGCCATCACCTGTGAAAAAACCAGAATTAGTAAACATGATTATTTTTAGGGAAAATACCGAAGATATTTATGCTGGGATAGAGTGGGAGCACGGTTCTGAAGAAGTTGAAAAAGTAAAGAAATTCCTCACTGAAGAAATGGGTGTAACGAATATTCGTTTTCCAGATACTACTTCAATAGGGGTGAAACCAGTTTCCGAAGAAGGAACGGAGCGCATCGTAAAAGCCGCTTTGGATTATGCTATTGAGAATGGTAATGAAACGGTGACTTTGGTCCATAAGGGCAATATAATGAAATTTACCGAAGGCAAGTTCAAGGAATGGGGATATGCGTTAGCCAAACGGGAATATGGCGCCCAAGATTATGAAGGCGGCCCATGGCAGGTGATTGATAATAATGGAAAACAACTAATTGTAAAGGACGTGATTGCCGATGCTTTCTTGCAACAAATTTTGCTTCGCCCGGGTGAGTATGACGTAATTGCCACACTTAATTTAAATGGCGACTATATTTCAGATGCCTTGGCTGCTATAGTCGGAGGAATTGGTATCGCCCCTGGTGCCAATATAAATTATAATACTGGCCATGCGATTTTTGAAGCCACCCATGGGACAGCGCCTAAATATGCCGGTAAGGATATGGTAAATCCATCCTCTGTCATTTTATCTGGTGTTATGATGTTAGAACATATAGGCTGGCAGGAAGCAGCTAATTTAATTACCGGAGGTATCGAAGGTGCCATTGATGCCAAAACGGTTACATACGATTTTCACCGACTCATGGATGGTGCTGAGAAAGTTTCATGCTCAGGGTTCGGTGAGGCCATAATCGCGAATATGTAAACTATGAATCAACTTATTTCAATGAAAGGTGTGTAAGTAATTACGCGCCTTTTTATTTTCAATTATGTTTATTGATTACACTAAAGTAGAACTCCATGCCGGTAATGGTGGTCGGGGTTGTGTTTCATTCCGCAGGGAAAAATATATTTCCAAAGGCGGCCCCGATGGCGGTGATGGAGGCAATGGTGGCAATATTATTGCAAAGGTGGACACAAATCTTCATACATTGCAGGATATCCGTTATTCGAGATTATACAAAGCGAAAAATGGAACATCCGGTGCCGGTGGTTTAAAGACTGGTAAGAATGGGGAAGATATACTTATAAAGGTCCCATTGGGAACAATCATTCGAAATATCGATTCCAATGAAGTTGTGGCTGATTTTGATGCGAATGGACAAGAATCTATAATTTGTGAAGGTGGAAAAGGTGGCAAGGGAAATATAAAATTCAAATCTTCTACGAAACAAACGCCCCGCTATGCACAACCTGGCATTGAAGGTGAATCTGGAAAATTTGAATTTGAGTTAAAAATATTGGCAGATGTTGGTTTGGTTGGATTTCCAAATGCCGGTAAATCAACATTATTATCTGTGTTATCAAAAGCACGACCAAAGATTGCCGATTATCCATTCACGACACTTGAGCCCCATTTAGGTATTGTAAAATCAGGTGAGTACAAATCCTTTCTTATGGCGGATATTCCCGGGCTCATCGAAGGAGCGGCAGATGGAAAAGGATTGGGGCATCAATTCCTGCGCCATATTGAAAGAAATCGCGTCCTTTTATTTTTGATTGATGGTAATGACGAAGATCCATTCAAATCATTTGAAGCGTTAAAGAATGAACTTATTTCATATAATTCTTCATTAATCATGAAACCTATACTTCTTGTGAGGACAAAAGGGGATGCTCTCGACAAAATTGACCATACAAAGTGGAATAATATTCCCGAATTTTTTATGGAAATTTCTGCTGTAACTGGTGATGGGTTATTAAAATTAGTCAAAGAAATAAGCGGTCATCTTGATGAAAAATAGTAGCCTCATCAAGATATTAAATCTGCTAAAAGTAAAAGGTCTTGGGCCCCAACGAGTACGAACAATAATATCACATTTCGGAATTGAAGCAGAAATATTTTCTTTATCCTCCGAGGAATTATGCGCAGCTCCAAATATTAATCTAAAAATTGCGAGAGCAATTCATTCGTATTCCGATTTGGACTTTGGTGAAAAAGAACTTGAACGGGCAAATAAGGTCGGTGCATCAATTGTAGCATTCTGGGATAAGGATTATCCGACCCTTTTAAAGAAAATTTACGATCCGCCAGTTATCCTCTACGTGAAAGGCAATTCATTGAAAAAAGAAGATGATTGTGTGGGTGTGGTTGGCACGAGAAATATCACGCCTTATGGTAAAAAAGTGACGACTTCGATTGTATCAGATTTGGTTTCATCAGATTTAACAATAGTCAGTGGACTTGCGAGAGGTGTTGATAGCTTTGCCCATCATACGGCGGTAAAGGCGGGCGGTAAAACAATTGCAGTGCTTGGGAACGGTATAGACTTTGTCTATCCATCCGAAAATAAAAAGCTGGCAGAATCGATTTGTGAAAATGGATCCGTAATATCCGAATTCTCAATTGGAACCAATCCCGATGCGGGGAATTTCCCCCAACGTAACAGGATCATTAGTGGATTATCTCATGGGACAATTGTAGTCGAAGCAGGAAATAGAAGTGGTGCAATTCTGACTGCTTTAAATGCTGTGGATCAAAACAGGGAAGTGTTTGCCGTTCCGGGTAGATTAATTGACAAAATGAGTGTTGGATGTAATCGCTTGATTCGGAATGGCGCGATTCCTGTTGAATCGAGTGAGCAGATTTTGGATCATATTACAAATCAATTGTTTAATCCAAGAAACCCTGTTCAGCAGAAGATGAAACTTCATTTATCAAAAGAGGAACATGCACTGGTTGATCTCCTAGAAGATGATCCGAAACATATTGATGATATTGTATTGATCAGTGATTTGGAAATAACCCAAGCATTGACATTGTTGTTAAAATTGGAATTGAAGGGTGCTGTAGTTCAGCTTAGTGGAAAACAATTCGCCCGTGCATAGAATCCGTTGTTTAGGATCAATTATATCAATTAAATTTAGACGCAAAATATAAATAATAATTTTGCATTTGGAGGGGTGGCCGAGCGGCTTAAGGCGGCACCCTGCTAAGGTGTTTTAGGTGAAATATCCTAACGTGGGTTCGAATCCCACCCCCTCCGCTCATAATAAAGAAGCCCTGAACTAGTTCGGGGCTTCTTTATTATGATCTTTGCGTATTTTTCTCTACAAGTTTTAAATCAATGTTTTTAGAAATTATCATAGGTAAAGAACATAGCAAACGCTTACCTATATTTGGTGTCGTCACACACTTGAATTTCCCCTCTATTTACATTACTATCATTGCTTAATTTCCTCGTCAATTTTTATGTCAAATTCTTCAGTAAAAGTTCGATTCGCACCCAGCCCCACCGGTGAGCTACATATTGGCGGCGCACGTACAGCACTGTTCAATTGGTTATTCGCAAGAAACAATGGTGGAAAATTTTATCTTAGGATTGAAGATACGGATCCCACTCGTTCCCAAGATAAATTCACAGATCAAATTTTGGAGTCTCTTGCTTGGCTAGGACTAGATTGGGATGGTCCCTTAGTGTATCAATCCAAACGGTTTGACGATTATAAAATTCACGTAAAAGCACTCCTCGGCTCAGGGCAGGTTTACCGTTGTTTTTGTTCAAAAGATGATTTGCAGTCGGCACGTGATAAAGGTCATTATCAATATCCTAAAACATGTAGAAACCTAACTGAAGATCAGGTGAAGCAAAAACTGAATCAAGGGGTGGGGTTTACTTATCGTGTGAGAATTCCCGATGGTGAAACCAATTATGAAGATTTGATTTATGGTCCAATTCGAGTGGATCATAAGGAATTAGATGATTTTATAGTCGTCCGTTCTGACGGATCTCCAACATATAATTTCACCGCAGTGATTGATGATTACGATATGGGCATTACGCATGTCATCCGTGGGGAAGACCATGTGGCCAACACGCCCAAACAGATATTATTATATGAAGCGCTTGGTTATGAAATTCCAACTTTTGCCCATTTGCCCATGATTTTAGGCCATGATAAAAAACGATTGAGTAAAAGACACGGTGCGCCCGGTGTGCAAAATTTTAGAGATGACGGTTATTTTCCAGAAATTTTATTAAATTATTTGGCATTGTTGGGATGGAATCCCGGAACAGAAGAAGAGCTGTTTTCCGTGGCTCAGCTTATTGAAAAGTTTGACCTTTCCTTGGTGCATAAAAAAGGTGCTGTGTGGGATGAGAAAAAACTCCATTGGCTTAGCGGTCAGTATATAAAGAATCAAACTTCGGATTCTCTTTTGGAATCCATTCGGGGCATTAATCCTGATTGGGGTAAGGGGAGTGAAATATCCTTTTTAATTTCTATACTGGAATTGTTAAAAGTCAGGGCGAAATCGCTCAATGAGTTTGTGCAACAATCGGAATACTTTTTTAACGATCCGGCAAGCTATGATGAAAAAGGCGTTAAAAAAGGTTGGAAAGATGAATCCGTAAACCTGCGAATTAACGAATTTTTAGTTTATCTTGTAGAAATACCTAATTGGCGAAAAGAAGAAATTGAAACGGTATTTAAAACATTCGCAGAAACTAAAGAATTAGGATTGGGAAAAATAATTATGCCCGTCCGATTGGCTACTTGTGGTACCTTAAATGGCCCATCTATCTTTCAAATATTGGAATTGTTAGGTAAGGATATAACTATCCGAAGAATAAAAACTGCAAAAGAAAAATTACCGAGTTAAATGGAAGAACAAAACAAACACCGCCACTTTATTCAACGTATTATTGATGAAGATAATGTTTCCGGGAAATTTGAAAATCGAGTTCATACTCGCTTTCCACCGGAGCCAAACGGTTATCTTCATATTGGTCATGCCAAAGCTATTTGTTTGAACTTTAGTATCGCCAATGAATTCGGCGGTGAATGTAATCTCAGATTTGACGACACCAATCCTATAGCAGAAGAAGAAGAATATGTCCGATCGATTCAAGAGGATGTTAAATGGCTCGGTTTCAATTGGGATAAACTTTGTTTTGCATCTGATTATTTTCAAAAATTATATGATTATTCTATGCAATTGGTTGAATCGGGAAAAGCTTATGTTTGCGATCTAACACCAGAAGAGATTAGAAATTCCCGTGGCTCATTGACAGAAGGTGGACAAGAAAGTCCATACCGTAATAGGTCTGTTGGAGAAAATCTTGATCTATTTACCCGTATGAAAAAAGGCGAATTTCCCGACGGTAGTAAAACATTGCGCGCAAAAATTGATATGGCACATCCCAATATGAATATGCGAGATCCTGTTATTTATCGAATTTTGCATGCCCATCATCACCGCACTAAAAATGATTGGTGTATATATCCTATGTATGATTGGGCTCATGGTTTAGAAGATTCAATCGAGGGTGTCACCCATTCATTATGCTCATTAGAATTCGAGGATCATCGTCCTATTTATGATTGGTATTTAGATGCATTAGATGCTTACCATCCGCAGCAAATTGAATTTGCCCGACTAAATTTGAGTTATACTATAATGTCCAAAAGATTGTTAAAACAATTGGTGGATGAGAATCATGTTTCTGGTTGGGATGATCCTCGTATGCCCACTATCTCCGGATTACGTAGAAGGGGATACACGCCAATAACAATCCGAAATTTTATGGATGAGATAGGTATCGCCAAACGAAATAATGTGATGGAAGTGACTAAACTTGAAGCGCTACTACGGACGGATTTGAATAAAAAATGCGAGCGGCGTATGGCAGTGTTGAATCCGTTGAAGGTTGTGATAACCAATTATGCTAAAGACAAAGACGAAATGTTGGATGCGATCAATAATCCGGAAGATGAATCTGCGGGTAAACGGAGTGTCCCCTTTAGTGGCGAGTTGTTTATTGAGCGGGATGATTTTATGGAAGATCCTCCGAAGAAATTTTTTCGATTAGGTCCCGGTCGTGAAGTAAGGCTTCGTTATGCTTATTTTATTATCTGTAATGAAGTAATAATAGATCAAGATGGGAATATTACGGAATTGCACTGTACGTACGATCCTGAAACAAAAGGGGGTAATGCTCCTGATGGTAGGAAGGTGAAAGCAACGCTTCACTGGGTTTCGGCAACCCATGCCATTGATTCTGAGGTACGTCTTTATGATCGATTGTTTAAAGTACCATCGCCAGGATCCATGGATAATTTTATTGATGCACTTAATCCTGATTCGCTGACTGTTTTGAGTAAATGTAAATTGGAACCAGAATTGGGTAATGCAAAAGTTGGAGAAACTATTCAGTTTGAGCGATTGGGATATTTCTGCAAAGATTCTGATTTAAATCAAATGCCCGTATTTAATCGAACTGTCCCATTGCGGGATTCCTGGGCTAAAATTGAAAAACAGATTCAATTGGGACAGAAAAAATAGCATTGAGAAAAATCCTTAATTCCAATTAATTTGACAGCCGATGTGGACTAAAACTAAATCAATCTTTTCCCTTTTTCTTATAGTGGGCGCAATTAATGCGGCGCCCCCATCTTTGCATATTTATGTAATTCCATTTGATAATACAAAAAATGATGTGGCTATCGGATGGTTATCTGATGCTTTTTCTGAAATGGTTAATTCTGAATTAAGTCAACATGATCGAATTTATTTAAAAAATAAAATAGGATTAGAAGAAGTTATGACAAACCGTTCCTTACTTCTTCAGCAACGACCTGGTACAAAGAATTTCCTCATCCTCGGAAAATTTGAACGCGCATTGGATAAAATTTCCGTATCAGTCCAACTGATTGATATTGCTACCTGGGATGAAGTGGACCGTAGAAAGATTCGGGGTGACTATAACGATATTAAGGAAATCAATCAGTCATTGTCAGAATCAGTAAATGTCATGATTGAGCGTTTCCTGCCAAAACCTGAAAAAGGTCCGTATCCAACTATTACGGAAGGCAAGCGGATGCGCACACCACCTACTTATGGAGAAAAAGCCATTAATGTAAGTTCAGCCATCGATGTGGCCATTGATGAATTGGAAAAGAAACTGGACTTAAATATTGGTGCCCGCGGAGAGGTTGATTCCAAGGAATTGCGGGAAGAAAAAGGTGAATGGATTCTTGATATTGGAAAAGACAATTATAAAGATTCCCGCCCGGAAAACAATATTAACACGAATATGATGGTCGAGGTTTTGGGAAATCTTATGGATAATCCATACAAGGTAAAAATAACTCGTCCTGAATTCAATTATGATCCAAAGAACCGAAAAGAATTTCAAATTGAGATGTCCGTTAATTATAGTCTAAAGAGTAATATAATAAATGATATGCTTACATCACTGCCATACTCAGGATTGAAGCAAGATGGGAATCTTACTATTTTTTATTTCAATCGGGATAAATATAATTTTCCCAAGGAGATTTCGGAAAAAATCCAATTCGGTAAATATCGTTCAATTCCCGTTATTCAATTACAGGATTTAAATGGGAAGCCCCTAGTCATTCTAGTCGATTCGCCGGATCAAAATATTCATGGACTGGGCAGCCGAAACGTCTTATATAAACCATTCCATTTCTTTTCCCCATTGATTGATTTCACTGTTGGTGGATGGTCTATGCAAGTGGCACTCGAAACGGTTGACATTCCTGTCTCGTATAATTTTACAATGGACGTAAATACTGCCAACAATATCAGCCGTATCAGTCTGAAATTCATACCAGAAGATGAATTGCAGTCGTTCTTGAGCAAATTGCTCTAATTTTAATAAAAAGTAATAATATGAAAAATAGAATTTTAATTTGCATTATGGCATTAGCTGTGCCCATCATTCTAGGGCAAAGTAAAGTCCCCAATATTAAATTGAAAAAGCTGAATGGTAAATCAGTTATGCTACAGGATTATCTTAAAAGTGGACCTGTACTAATTAATTTTTGGGCTACATGGTGTGCGCCTTGTAAAAAGGAAATGGTTTATTTAGATCAATTTGAAAAGAAGTACACAAAGAATGGATTCTCTATTTTAGCCGTGAGTACCGATAGTCAAAAAAGCCTTTCCCAAGTACGTAGTTATATTCGATCAAAAAAATACACCTTTGAAGTTTTCCAGGATCCAAATAGTCAAATATTTAAAAAGCTGAACGGCAACCTTATGCCTACTAATATCCTGATTAGTAAAGAAGGCCAAATCCTCTGGCAGCATTATGGTTATCTTCCGGGAGATGAGACTCAATTGGAAAAAGAAATAAGGTCTGCACTCAAGATAGATTCCTGATTCTGTTATGAATTTCTTACGTCGATTAATATCGGCCATTATTATTGTTTGTACCGCGTTTAGTCAATTTTCCATTTCTGGCAATGCCTCTATTGGCTATGGAAAAAGTCAGAATAATTTTAATTTTTCTGAAAATAGTATTGATTTAAATGGTTATTGGAATAACTGGACAGGCTGGCTTCAGTTTGAATTATCCGATCCGCCTCAATTGGGCCGGGATATGAAGGCACTTCGAAAGTTTCGCGCGGAATATTCAATAAATTCATACACCTTTAAGTTGGGGGATATTTATGAATATTGGGGCAAAGGTTTGGTTCTAAATATGGTTGATGATCAAGCGATTAATCTTGACACAGGAATTAGAGGTGGCCTTGTGAGTTGGTCAAATGATAACTATTATTATGATTTATTGATTGGTTCACAGACCATTTGGCGGAATTCTAACCAGGTGATTGGTTTTGATGATCGCGTCCCCAATTACAGGATTGATAATAATATATATGGCAGTCGCGCTGGAATCAATTTTGATAAAACATCTATCGGTTTTCATTTTTTGAAAGTGAATGAGAATCATCCAAACCCAAGCTTCAAAAAAGATGATATAATTGCTCATCAATTATACAGTATAAACTTTAATTATTACGGTCAATCGTCTGACATTAATTTTGAATTCGCCCAAAAAGACAAAAATGGCTTTGGTATTTATGCTGATGGAAATATTTATTTAAGCGCTTGGTCAATGGGGTTCGCCTACAAGAATTATCATTTTGCAGAATTATCACCTTATGACCGGTGGGATTTTGTAAATAATACGGGTGGTGCATTAACATTTCAGCAAATGCCAACCGTATTCAGGGAACACAATACAAGTCTCTTGGGGACGATTACCCATATAATTGATTATAATGATGAATTGGGATTTCACATAAGCGCAGAGGGACCTATATTTGGAGGAACATTATTGTCCCTTCAATATTCTCAATCCTCTCGACATAATGAGTGGATAATGGATGAAAATTGGGAATGGAAAAAAAGTGGTGGTACGAAAGGATTTCCATCTTCTGACCCGCTTTTAAATCCATTCAAAGAATATTTTGCTGAAATTAATGGCTATGCATTTGGAAAAAAACTGTATTTTGTAGTCGGTTATGCCAACACTGAGGATGTTGTTGATATTTATCTAAATCGCCCTTCTGACAGTTATCAATCATATAGTTACGAATTTTTAGAGGCAAAAACGATTCCGACCCATTTTACCTATAGATTTAATAATACGTATAGTATTGATTTATTATTCGAATACCAGGAAAAGAAAAAAGGAGTAAATCTATTTTCTAATTACCCCCAATTGACACAAGATTTATTCACTTCATTATATTTAAATGATAAACAGATTAATCGTTTCATCAGTCTCGGTGTTGCAAAATCGCCTCGTTGGTCAGCCACACTTAGCGTGGATTATTCAAATACAGATGAAAGGGTGGTGCTGGAAAATAATCGAAAAAATAATGCATTCGAAAAAGCATTAGACAAACTTTGGGATACATCCTTGACTTGGGCCAATTTTGAAATGGTGTTTAATGTAAATGATAAAACCCGTTTGTCTATTTCTTATGGGTCACAGCGTGGTGGTGTATTTTGCAGCAATGGGGTATGCCGTTATATTCAGCCATTTGAAAACGGCTATAATCTTGGAATAATTTCATCCTTTTAGGTAAATTTGTGAGTTATTTTTACCTAAACAATCAACCTTTGGGGTATTCTTGAAGAAAAATTTACTATTTATTTTAATCACTTTCGCATTTTGGTCATGCGAGGATAAAGCTGAGCCTAAACAGGAAATAGGATCCATTGTTGTTTCGCCGTTGAGTAATATCCTTCGTCTGGGACAGACTATACAATTCAGTGCCTTGGTAATAGATAAATCCAATGCCTCCATGGATGTACCCGTAATATGGTCAACGACAAATGATCAAGTTGCAACGATTACAAAAGAAGGGTTGGTGACAGCAGTAGGTCAGGGAGAGTCCGTTATTTATGCCACCATTGACAATGTTCAAGGCATGGCTGAAATTTTGGTAAGCATAAATCGCCGTCGAATGTTGAGTGAACTATTTACTTCTAGCACCTGAGGACCATGCGCATCCGCGGAGCGGATACTAAATGGAGTTTTAAAACCAGGCACGGTCAACTATATTGGTAAGAATTTAGACTCAATGTGGGTTCAGATGAATTATCATGTTTGGTGGCCAGGGCAAGGAAATGATCCTATGTATTTAGCTAATACCAATATGAACCGCACTCGAAATAATTATTACGGTAATAATTATACACCCCACATGTTTACCAATGGGAAAGATTCCGGCTCAAATACCACAAACTGGAAAAATGATCCAAAAGATTATTTGGATGATGTTGGTTTTTATGGAGTTACAATTGCTGGGACTCAATCAGGTAATGATATTTCTTTTGATGTTTACCTCGATGCAATTAAGTCTACCACTGATTCAAGAGATTTGAGGCTCTTCGTCGCTGCTGTTATGGATACGGTAAAATACGATGGATCTGCCAATGGATTGAAAGAGCATCACAATGCGGTTATTGAATTGTTAACAGGTGACACTGGCAAAAACATTAAACTGATTAGTGGCGTAGTAACAAAAGAATCTTTTAGTTGGACCATGCGGAATGAGTGGCTGAATCATCCCGATTTTTCTTACAATATGTCCGGATTAAAAGCAGTGGCTTGGATTCAGGATTATAGCAGTAAAGAAATTCTTCAGGTTAACGAATTCAATTTTAAATAAAATTCCAGTTTATTTCATTTGGGTGCTTAATTAGACTGATTAAATTCTCGACCTTATTTGGCAGCATACGGGGGTAACTTGCAGGATTTATTGGGGTGTTGTCTAACGGTAGGACATCAGGTTCTGGTCCTGAGGGTCGGGGTTCGATTCCCTGCACCCCAGCGATATAATTAAGAATTATGTAATTTTTAATTAATAATTTTTCGAATGCGCCCGTAGCTCAACTGGATAGAGTGTCTGGCTACGGACCAGAAGGTTGGGGGTTCGAATCCTCCCGGGCGTACACAAAGCCTCCTAACGGGGGCTTTATTTTTTTTATAAAATTGATTAAATGATTCTTGCTTAGTGGATAGAAAGGCAAGTGATCCCTCATTCCATATATTGCAAATTCGTGGCATTTGATTTGGGTCACATGATATCAATTCTTATCTATATATATTCTTGCTCATTACAACGGTGAAACTTTAAATTAACGACGGACAATGTGAGTATTTTATTCATAAGAGAGCGTAGTCTGAACTGCGCCCCGAAAGAGCTAACTATAAAACATGGATTTAGACATGAAACAAGGATTTCGTAAAACTCTCCCTATTTATTTGATTCTAGGGTTATTTGTGATATTCACACCCTTTTCAATTCTTTCTGCCCAAGATGAAGAAGATGACGCCGGTATTGAGGAAATCTTCTGGGGAGATGAAGAAGAGGATGACGCTGGGCTTGATGAAGAATTTGACTTTTCAGAAGATGATGAAGGTGATGATGATTTAGAGGGATTTGAATTCGACGATGAAGGCGATGATGGATTTTCGGAGGATGATGAATTTTCTGATGACGAGGGCGATGACAGTTTTGCCGATGAATTTGCCGATGAACCGGAAGAATCTACCCAAGTAGCCGCCAGTCGCCTTGGCTACACCTTGAATATTGTTGGCGCATCTCCTGCTTTTGTAAATCATCAATTAAGAACTTATAATTCCGGGATGGATTTTCGCGCCGCTTTTGAATTCCCAATGCTACTTCAAATGGGGCCCCTAAGGTTCCGACTTGGGGCAGAGGTGGGAACATTCAAATTCACCAATTATAAACCTATTGGCGGATCCTATTCCGGCGTACACATTACGGGCATACTTTCTTTCCCTGCCGGGCCGGGGCAAGTGAGGCTTGGTGGTGGTATGGTGGGTAAAGGTTTTGGCATAATTGCTGAAAACTCCTATGGCTTTGCCGTAGGCAATTCACTTGATATTCGCATTGGTGTTCGTTCCACAACTGCCTTTGGTGTTACGGATGATAAAAAAAATAATCTCGGCACCGTGAGTTGGATGGATGGTATCCTAGTGCTTGGGGTTTCTTTATAATTTATAATTTAAATAATTTAGTTTTTCAAAGATGATTTACATAACAAAATTAAATAGATATTTTTCTATACTTATACTCTTGTTTTCATTATTAAGGGGTGGAACAGAATTAACATTAACTGCCTTTCGATTGTACACATCAGGAGTGTCAGCTGATTTAGTGTCGGGCTATTTTAATGAGAATGCTACCGGGTTGACCTTGGTATTTACGCCCGATGCAGATTACACTTCTTTTAAACTTTACGCTGAACTTTCCGCAACTACTGTTGGTGGTTGTACAGAGGCGAATTTTGACGGAACTGAGTTAGAATTAACAAATGGTACTTTTGATGGAAATAGCATGGGTACGGGTACGAGTTATGATCCTGTTGGCAATTTTTCACAAACATCTCATACAATTTTTATCCCTGCAGCAAATATTTTAACCAGGGTTGGTGGCGCTTGGAATTCAGGAGAAAAGTTATATATTGCCATAAAGTTTGATGGTAATACTGCTAAATGGGCATGTCCGAAAGATGCCCCCACAGCAGGTACCGATGCTTCCCAATCTGACGGGGCTCGACATTTTTTTGCTGTCGATACAACAGATCCAACCCTTACTTCTATTCTAGAGCATACGGTTAATGAACAAATTTGGAATAATCCGGATTATGTTAAAACGCCTAGCCTTGCAATAACTGTTGGGGCTGAAAGCATATCAACGGGTGGAATCACATGGACTGCTGTCTCTGGTGGCGGTGGAACTGTTTCAGATTCAGATGCATTAGATGGTGCAACTGCTGGTGTATTAAATATGACAACTGACCCAGGATTGGTTGACGGTACAGTGTATAATATTTCTTTTACCCTGAATGATGCGGCAGGTAATAATAAAACTTACACACGATCAAATGTTCTTTACGATATTACTGCACCAACAGTAACCAGTGTGGTTAGTGAAGAAGCTAATGGAGATATGCTCGCAGAAGGAGCAGTTGCAGATTTTTATGTAGAATTTTCTGAGAATATCAATTTTGTTGGCGCACCACAAATAACACTTCAATCCAATGATGGCGCCACAACTACAGTCAATGCGGCAACTTTTGCCAACGATACCGATAAAGCCTATTTTGATTGGACTGTCCCCGATGGTGCCTATTCTGTTTACCTAGATTACGAAACAACAACTTCTTTATCTGCAGGTACAACGATTAAAGATTTAGCAGGTAATGCGGCAACACTAACATTGCCAGCGCCACCGGCGTGGGGTGCTCAAGGGACAAATGCATCTTTGAGCCAAGCTGCTACAGGCGGGTCTTTCGGTGTGGATGGTGACGATCCTGCGGCTTTTTCGGTCGGTGCAGTTGTAACGACTGGGGGCAATGTTACTGCTGATTATTGGAATGGATCAAACACGGGTGTAAGTGTAACTGTCCCTGTTGCCAATGATAATAGTTTGACCGATGGCACCGTTCAACTCAGATCAGAAGCTGATGGTAATTATGAAGATATTGGTGGATCGTATACAATTTTAGTAGGTGATTTGAATACAAATATCACTATGACTGCATCGGGGGCTGGTTCCGGAAATACTGATGTGACAGAATTGAATGGATACACCCAGGCTGATGTATTGGGGTGGAAAGCCATTATTACGGATAAATCTGGGAATGCAACAACCGCGACTGCAAGTGCAACTACTTTAACAGTGGATACAGTAGCGCCTACGGTAAATACAGTTACTAGTTCGGATGGCGACTATAAATTGGCAGAATCAGTTGATGTGGTTGTTAATTTTACTGAGAATGTCTTAATAAGCGGTACGCCGCAACTTACATTAAATACAGATAATACACCGGGAACTGCCGATGCAGCCGTGGATAAATCAGGGCTTACGGGTGGTGCGGTAACTTTCGCATATACTGTAGGGGCCACTCATTACTCCGCTGATCTGGATTATGAAAGTACAACGGCATTAACAGCCGGCACCTTTATTAGAGATGCAGCCGGTAATGATGCCGATTTAGCTTTGCCGGCTTTAGGCACATTTGCCGCCGCTCAAGCTGTAAAAATTGATGGTGTTTCACCAGCGGCATTTACCACGGGAACAGTCATAACTGTGGGTGCTCCTATCGTGGCTGGATATTTAAATGAAGACAATACAGGCGTTGATGTAACTGTCCCAATAGCTAACGACGCATCACTTGAGAATGGAAAGCTCTACATTCAGGCAAAAATTGGCGCCAATAACTATGCCAGTGTTTCTTCGGCTTATACCATTCAATCTGCCGATTTAAATACGAATAAAACAATTACTGTGGCTGAAAGCGATTTGGATGGTATTACCGGTTTTACGCTTGGTGCTGTTATATCATTTGTGGGCATGATTGAAGATTTTGCCGATGGCGCAGCGGGAACGGGAAATCAAACTGTAGGCGCCGCATCCGCAACCACTTTAATAGTTGATCAAAACGATCCTGCTGCTTTTACAACAGGGGCAGTTACTACTTTGACTGAAACAGTTACTGCCGGAAAATGGAATTCTCACAATACTGGACTTACAATAGTGGTGCCTATCGCAAATGAAGCAACCTTAGAAGATGGGGACGTTCAGATTATTGCAAAAATTGCTACTACAGCCTACGAGGATATTGGCGCTTCTGTGGCAATAGCAAATGGCGATCTTGGGGGAAACATTACTGTTACTATCACCGCAGCCTTGTTTGAGGCTATTAATGTTGCTTTGGTTGATGGCGATGTTGTTACGCTCAATAGTAAAATAAATGATGTGGCGGGGAACATTACCACGGGAACCGCCAGCGGTACAACACTCACCGTTGATCAAACACCGCCAACAGTATCTTTCGTTTCTTCGGATGATGATGATTCCAATCCGTTTAAAGTTGGCGACGTCGTCAATCTAAAAGTGAAATTCGATGAAATTGTGAATGTTGCGACTGGGGGTGGTATTCCTTTTATAGGTCTTGATACCGACGAGGCTCCGGGAAATGCATCATCAACAGCGCCATATGCTTCGGGAACAGCTTCAGTTGACATAATCTTTGGCTACACGGTTGCAGCAAATGAATACAGTGCTGACTTAAACTATATTAATACTACTTCATTGTCAGTAAATGGCGGCACTATAAGGGATGCAGCGGGAAATAATGCAACACTAATATTGCCTGGAATTGCTGATAACAATGCCTTAAAACAGAAAAAGGATATTTGGATCGATGGTGTAGCGCCGGCAGCGGGTACAGTGGATGCAGTATTGACAGTCGGTGGAACATTAATGCCCGGTTTTTGGAATGAAGATAACACAAGTGCAACTGTGAAAATTCTCTTAGCTTCAACTGATGTGAGTTTAGAAGGAGGAACTGTCCAAATTTCTGGGGAAGCGGATGGCAATTATGCAAATGTTGGAGCATCCGGTACAATTTCAGCAGGTGATGTAACAGCAGGATTTAAAACAATTACATTGAGTGCTGCAAATATTGAAGGATTGGCTGGATATACCGACCAATACCCAAACCCTGATGTGATAAATTTCAAAGCTATTGTTTCTGATAAAGCAGGCAACAGCACAACCCACGCAGCTAGCGCAACGACCTTAACGGTGGATGAAACAGATCCTGCCGCTTTTACTGTGGGGAGTATTTTAACAGTATCCGGTGAAGTTGTGCCGGGATATTGGAATGAAGATAATAATTTAGTAAATGTTGGCATTCCTGTTGCTAATGATGGTACCCTTGAAAATGGTCGCATAATGGTTGAAGGCGAAGCCGAAGGCGCTTATGAGTATATCGGTAGTGGGTCGTTGTATAATGCGGCTGCTTATGTACCGTCAGATCATGATGATTATTATAAAGATTGGACAACGATTGCAGCTGGAGATGTGAATACAACAAAAACTGTATCCATAAATGGAAATCCTTTATTTGCAGCCGATCGTGAATTAGAAGAATTAACTAACTTTAGCGACGGTGACGAAATCGGATTTCGGGCTATCATTATGGATGCGGCAGGAAACACCACTACGGGAACCATATCTGCTACAACATTGGTTGTAGATCAAACAGATCCAGACACACCGATTATTGAATTAAAAAATTCTTCAGATACGGGCATTGCCGACTGGGATAACCTAACCAAAGACGACACGCCCACATTTACCTTAACCAACTTAACCAATACTGATTCTGTTTTCCTAAAAATTGCTGTAGATGTGGCCACTTTAGCAACGGATGGTTCAATTGTAGTTAGAGATGTTTCCACTTCAAATACTAAAGAATTAACCCCTGCCACCCATGCAAACGGGACTTACCTGGTATCGGCTCTCGCTAAGGATGTAGCAGGAAACTGGGGACTTGATGCAACAAAAACTTTTGTAAGAATTGATGTAATTCCGCCAGATGTGCCTAATAAACCGGATATGATGGGCCTCTCTGATACTGGATTTAAAGATAATGACAATATTACCAAAACAACCCAACCGCAGTTTATATTTACAGGTCTTTCTGCTACAATTGATTCGCTCCGATTGGTGATTGATGGGGGGGGCGCCGTTGGGCGAGATTCTATTATGTCTCAAGTAACAACCGATACTTTTAAAGTTAGTATCGCCTTAGCGAGTGGGTACCATACTGCCGGTGTTATTGCCATAGATTCTGCCGGAAACGTGCAGGATACCAGTGCAGTGTTACCTTTTGTCGTTGACAATGTAGCGCCTTCTAAACCAACAGCACCAGATATGACGGTAGCGACGGATTATGGGCAAAGTAACACAGATAACATTACTAAAGAGCCAAAACCCAATTTTGATATTACTAATATAGAAATAGGGTCATTTATTAATTTATATCATGTGACACCAGCGCCAGTAACAACGCTTGCTGCTTTTGACACAGTGGATGTGGGAGTTACCACATTAACAATTGCGCCATTAATTAATATGGATGATGGTACTTATACCATGTATGCAACAAGCGAAGATACAGCAGGGAATACATCTCAAAGTGATAACCTTACCAATGTAATTATAGATGCAACCGTTCCAACAATTTCAGCCAGTTATTATAACAGAACAATTCAAACGGTTTATAATACCTATGCCAATAAATTCAAGACAGACTCGGTGAATTTTGGTAAAGGAAACGATGAAGTCGATTTCATCGCCAAAATGAGCGAACCTGCCGGTACGACTCCTGAACCAACATTGGATGTGACCTATGGGAATAACTCAACCGACTCATTTGCTGCACTGGCTAAAACAAGTAAAGCAGATGATGATTCAACTTGGATTTGGAAGTTTGACCTACCAACAGCAACTAAAAATGACGGAGCTGCGAAAGTATCTTTTACGGCCTATGACATTGCAGGGAATCTCGCCATTGCTTTTACAGATACGCAAAAATTTACAGTAGACAATACACCACCAGTAGCTTTCACAACAGGAGTTGCTACTGTCCATGGTGATACAAATGTATCTATGGTAGTAGAAGCTAAAACTGGATGGTTTATTAATAGGACGACAGACAGCGTAAAAGTATTGGTAAATATTGATGCAACCGATAATTCCTTAGTCGGTGGTGGGTATGTGGATATACAAGCTACCGTTCGAAATAAAATGGTTGGGAATTGGGCAAGTATTAATTCAAATTATGGATCCAATCCATTCTTTCCGCAGGATTCAACTGAAGGTTTGGGGACATTAAAACCATTTTTCAGAAAAAAAGATGATATTACGGCTGCACTTACTGGAAGTGGATTGGTTCAAGGAGACACCATTGATGTTCGCGCATTGATTTATGATAAAGCGCTGAACCTAACAACCGGAACTCTAAGCGAATCCTATTTTGTTTTGGACACTATAGCACCAACAATTGGAATCTTCGCAACTGATACGTTATATACTATTGGTACCACTACGAATCGTTTGCGAGTCAATCAAGATACAACATGGACTAATGATACCATTAGTTTTGCAGTAAAAGAATGGACGGATCCAGGAAGTGCTACAAAAATTCCTTCAGGATTAGATCGATATGAATATGCCCTTTATCAAAGTGCAGATAACACCAATGCAAATTATACATTATTCAGAGATTTTCGAGAACAAACATCCAAAATGGATTCTGTATTTATAGATACATTTGCCTTAACTCATAATCGCAATTATTTGGTTCGCGTAAGGGGCATTGATGTGGCTGGGAATATTTCATCAACTGCCAATGATTCGTCAAAATCGGACTTTGTGCTCCGTTATAATGCTCGACCCGATACAGATTCAATACCGAGAGCCACGGCAAATGAAGATGTACTTTGGGAGCAATTGCTGACGGTGAATGATAAAGATTTGCTAACGATACGATCGGATGAATTTATTTATTCTATGGAATCTTATTTTTCTGATACAACTCAAACGCCGTGGATAACAGTGGGGAGTAAAATTGACACCATCACGGCGGCTGTTTCTACTTCTGGTAAAATGACTTTCACGCCAACGAAGTGGGATACTGCGACGTATATCCATCGCGTTTTTATAACGGATAAATGGGGATTAAAAGACACAGTTGATGTAGAAATGCTCGTAAAAGCGGTCAATGATGCACCACTGATCGATTTATCTTCATTGTCTAAATTAGAATTCTTAGAGGGTGCGAATAGCGATTCTGTCAATTTAACACAATTTGTGACCGATGAGGACAATACAACAGCATCTTTAAATTACACCTTTAAGATTGCTTCGACACTTCCTGGAAAAGGTGGCTTTCCAATTGCGAAGACCGGTTTTCTTTCGGATGTTAGTGCTGAATTTAAAAAGGCATTCATTGCCAAATTGGTTGATGAATTCCCAGCATCTACAATTATTCAGAAAAATAATGCTTTTGTGATTTATCCCGCGAATGTGATTGAATTTCGAGATCCTCTAAAAGTTGATTCGCTACTTAAAAGCGATTCAGTCTTTTCTTGGATTACGCAGACGGATACAGCTTCTTTGGACACTAATTATTATACATCATCTGATATGATGGTTGAATATACGGTAACTGATCCAGATGGACTTTCAGGCCGTGACACTGTTCTCTTCTCAATTACTCCAATCAATGACTCACCCGTTTGGGCTGGATTGCGGGACACGGTTGTTAAAGAGAATGATTCACTCTATATAGATTTTGCCAACTATTTAACGGATGTGGATGATTCTACCCTGACTTTAACAATCCTCCCTCTGTCTTATGATGCTAATGTAACGGTTGAACCAACCAAAACATTTGAGAAGAAGGCAACCGGTTATGTCTATTCCAGCAATGCTAGGAAGGATACAGTAAAGTTTAAACCATCTGCCTTGTGGTTTAAAAAAGATTCCGGGCCGTGGAATCCAAGCGATACAACTAGCAACCAGATTAAATTTCAAATTACGGCCGCTGATGGCGATACATCTGCAATAGATACATTTATTGTCAGAGTCCAGCGTGTACCGCGTCCTGAGATCAGCATGTACGTTGTCCAAAACAATGCGTTTACCAATTACTATGAGATTTTTCTCATAGACTCGGTTGGTAAAACTAAGGACCTTACACTTAAAGTTCAGTCTAAATCAGTGACACTGGATAAGGCGGCCGCGTTTACTTATGTGGGCCATTACGATTTCAAAACAAAAGGAACGTATACTTTTGAAGTTGATGCTAAGGGATTAGTTGGTGATACAGTAATTACCCAAAATCTTGGCTTAGCACTTGCAAAGATGTATGGAACTTGGTCCGGAAAAAGTGCCGATGGTCAATTCAATGTGATTGGTGGATCTGGTGCTGTTGATTTTGATCAATCTATCATGATATTGGATTCTACTCTTTTTGAACCTTATTTCAATGATCGCGCGTCTTATTTACTGGGGAATGAAGCCTTTCGATTCAAAAAGTCTGTAGAAATATCCCTGCCCGGAGATGATGAAGAAATGGCCTTATATCAACGTTCAATAGGTAGTGGGTGGATAGAATTACCTTCAATTACACAAGGAAATCGTGTGTTGGCATATACCCAAAAAATGGGTTATTTCCGAATGGGACCGAAGACCTTGATTGTGCCGGGACAAACATCTCTACAACAAAATTATCCAAATCCATTCAACCCAGTCACAACCATAATGTATGATTTGGGATTCATTGACGGTCCTTTCCAAAGAGTGAACATGACTGTTTATGATATTTTGGGAAGAAATGTAAAAACCTTGGTGAACCAGCAACAAGGTATTGGGCGTTATCGCGTCAAATGGAATGGGAGAGATCAAAATGGTGTACCAGTTGCTTCTGGTGTTTATTTTGTTCATCTGCTCACAGATATGGGTCGCAGTCAAACTAAAAAGATTATGTTAATGCGATGATAAATCGTTTCCATAAACCAACCCTTTTATTCATCATGGCAATAGGATTGCTCACCGTGGATGCTTGTCGTAAGAAATATTATGCTACCGCAGAAGACATGGCAGAATACGGATGGGTTTTGTACGAAACTAAAGATTACCTTAACAGCAATACATGGTTTCAAGACGCGGCTGCCAATGATAAAGATTGGAAAGATAGTTATAATGGATTGGGTTGGTCCTATGCTAAACTGATGGTTTTGGATAGTAGTATTGCCCATTTTAATACTGGATTATCCAAAAAACAGGATAAGTGGAATCTCACAGATGTTCAATCCGAAATTCTGGCCGGACTTACATTTGCCCATCACGCCAATGGTAAAGATACAAAAGCAATTCAATACGGTCGTGCTTTTCTAGATTCTACAGCAAAACCATTAACCGCCGGATGGATTTTTACCCATGATTCATTGCTCAACCATCTGGATGTCCGAATTACATTAGCGGCTTCTTATTATTCAGTAGGAAAATTTGATTCTACCATTTTACAGGTCACTGTTATTTTGGATTCCTTAAATTCAAGTGAATTACCTGTAACCGATACATCATTGGTTGGTCGAAAAGATATGGCCAAGCAGATCATGACTCTCCAAGATTATCTCTTGGCAAAATAACTCCCCTTGAAACAAGCCCATGAATACTGGATGAAGCAGGCTCTTGTCCAAGCAGAAAAGGCCTATAAGGCTGAAGAAATCCCTGTTGGTGCTATTGTGGTTTATGAAGAAAAAATTATAGGTCGGGGATACAATCAAAGAGAACGATTGAATGACCCCACAGCACATGCTGAAATTATTGCTATAACGGCGGCGGCAAATACACTTGGGGATTGGCGTCTTAACAAATGTTCTCTTTATGTAACAAAAGAACCATGTCCTATGTGCGCAGGTGCCATAGTAAATGCAAGACTAGAGATGGTCATATTTGGATGTTATGACGAAGAGGCTGGATGTTGTGGCTCCTTATATCAATTATGTGGCGATCCCCGTTTTAAAACTAAAGTGGCTGTTAAAGGTGGCGTTTTGGAAAAACAATCACTTTCTATAATTCAGGACTTTTTCAAAGTCCGTAGAATTATGTAATTTCACGTCGCGAATTTTTGGAGAGATGGCAGAGTCTGGCTGAATGCGCTGCACTCGAAATGCAGTTTACACTTGTGTAACGGGGGTTCGAATCCCTCTCTCTCCGCATTGCTATTAATAATAACAAAAAGATTATAATGAAACACTTATTGAAAATTACCCCAATCTTATTTATACTTATTTCGTGCTCAGCGCCGATTTCTGTCGATGATTTAAATGGAGAGGACGGTATCGCAATCGACCCTAAGACAAGTCAGCCATATTCCGGCGAAGCATTTTTAAATTTTTATGATGGCTCAAAAAGAATGGCTGGCAATTATGAGAATGGAGTAAAATCGGGTGATTGGACCTATTACGTAAAAGGTAATGAAGACAAATTTTATATTCTTAATTTTATTGATGGAAAAATTATTTCAGCTAATTATAATGAAGGTGATAGAAGATGGGATGGAACACCTGTTGAACATTCACCGGATTCACTCATGGCAGATGGTCGTTACTTTGTTCAAGAGTTAGATGTTTATAATTTTAATTTATCCCCAAAAGTATACGTGCAATTGATGCAGAATAATCCACAAGGGAATTTGACCCGCTGGTGGGAGAATAATCAAATGTATTCAGATGGCTATTTTGCAAATGGAACACGAAATGGCCAATTTACATGGTGGTATAAAAGCGGTGCCAAAAAAGAAAATTCAACTTGGGACAATGGTCAACAGGTAGGCACGACATCCCAGTGGTGGGAAAATGGGAAAAAATTCGCAGAAGCAAGATATAAAAAAGGTGCTTTATCGGGTAAGTTAGTTTGGTGGTATGAGGATGGTCAGAAAAAAGAAGAAGTGAATTTTATAGATGGTAAACGAGATGGCCTTGCCTATTGGTGGTATTCGAATGGGAATAAAAAAGGCTTCGCAGATGTTTCAGCCGGGTTAGGGAAAATTACAATGTTTGCTTTGGATGGTTCTCATTCAAAACAATATGAAGTTAAAAGTAACCAAATATTTTGTTCTTCAGGAGAAATTCTATTTTCAATTGATAAAGTTTCTAATTCAGGAGAATTACCCATGGGAGATGGCACGTGCGATTGTGCTGACTGTTCCGACGAAAATAATAACTGAATTGGCCGAATTTAAAATATAAAATCCTCTGATATAGTCATTGGTGATTCCTGTTGCAAAAGGGTATTTTTCCTTCCTGCTCTTATGCGCAATTTTCTATTCATCTTAACAATTTTATCGGCACAACTTTTTGCCGATGATCATTCCATTGCTGTTTTGGATTTCACCGGTGAAGGTATCCATGTATCAGAATTAAAAACTCTGAGTGAGCAATTTCGGATAGAATTATTAAAACAAGATTCACTTAGGGTAATGGATTATAATGATATGGCCCTCGTGTTGTCGAACGCGGGTTATGAGAAACCGGAATGTACTACAATGGAATGTGCCGTTATCATTTCTATGCTTTTAGAGCGAGAATGGATGGCGAAAATTCATATAGCTAAAATTGGTGAAGTTTATGTTTCAGAAGGTAGATTATTCGATTCTAATTCAGGTCGTGTAATCAATGTGGTTAACTATGACCATGAACTTTCCATGGAGGGGTTAATTTCCCGTGGGATGCATAATCTAGCTGAAATGCTCATGTCAACTCGAATACCTATGGATATTCATACAGGAAAAAATTTAGTATATATAAAAACAAAACCTAAAGGCGCCATGGTTCGTGTTGGTAGAGATACTTTAAATGGCGTCACACCTATGCCGCTAGATCGAGTTGTTTTTGAAAGCCGTCCCATAATATTATTAAAGACTGGATTTGAACCCTACCGACTGAAATACCTTCCTGAAGATGACTCTGACGTTATTTTTGTGGAACTTCAGCATTCGGTTCTTCAAATTGGTACTTTAGTATTTCCCAATCCAGTCCCGGAAGATATCGCTATTGTGTCTGAAGATGGTGAAGACCGTTTTTTAATTGACGAAGGTGCTCTAGAGGTGAAACAGCTGACCGCAGGAAAATATACCCTTGAGTCGAAAGAATTTATCATTAATGATGGTGACTTTAGAATTCGTCATAGGCGGACGACCCATGTTTCTCCAGTTTTTCATAGGGTTTTAGATGTTGAGAAAGATAGGGACCGATATAAACTGAAACGCAATCTACTTATTGGAACTATAATATTAAGTGTAGGGACTCGAGGCTATTTGCAGTTTAAGTCGGGGCAGTTATATAATGATTATAGCAGCGAGAATCCCGAGAGCGATATTCGTCATAAAAAAATTGAACAACTGGATCAGATGAAACCAATTATGGATGGAATCTCTCTTCTCCCTGTTTTTCCAATCATTTATTATCATGCAAAATATTTGAAAATGAATCGGCGGCTAGAACAACGATGAAGAAATTTATCTATATGTTGTTAGTTTTAATGGCTTGTGAAGATGTAAAGCGCGTCTGGGATAATCCTTATGATCCTCGTAGCGATAAAAGTTTATGGACACCTGACAGTTTGACTATTAATCAAAGGTCTCCCGATGAGATTGAATTGTCATGGTTCAGGAAAGGTCGCGATTTTGACGGATTTATAATTGATAAAAAGGTAGGAGAAGGGGAATGGCAGGATACAGTCGCAAAAGTGTGGGATTCCCTATATATTTGGGTTGATAAGCTCGATTTAAAGGAAGTTGTGAAAAACCCAGTTGAATATACTTATCAACTGTATGCCTTTGCCGATTCAAATGTTTCCAATAAAGTAAGTGCAAAGATTAAACCGGTATCACCAGGCCCGCCAGATAAAGTAAATGTCATATCAGTTACATATACAAATGAGCCCAAAATGACAATTACATGGGCCCTGTCTATAGATGGTGATTTTGCCAAATATAATTTATATCAAGCCAAAGATAGCACTGGAACGCAATCACTTATACAATCCTACAATAATAAAACTATTATTACCCATATTATGACTACTTTTGATCCTACAATTGAGAATTGGTTTTGGGTTGAGGTAGAAGATTCCACGGGCCAAAAAACAAAGGGTGTAGGTAAGGGACATACGGCCGATTCACCACCAATGGCTGCTGTTCTTGATAGTGTTACTTATGCAAGTGGATTTTTCAATTTGAAATGGTCAAAATCAAATATATCTGATTTTGATGGATATATTATTCAACAAACAAATATTAGCGGAGAAATCGTTATCTTTAGTGTGAATGAGCCTATTCAAGCCAATACGGGAAGTTTGATGCCCGTGAACCCGGATGAAGAACAATTTTTTAAAGTCGTTATTAAAGATATATGGGGACAAACCACTATTTCCAATATTCGAAGCGCCTCATCTTTCCAACGCATTGTTAAAGTGGATAACCTCACCAATAGCGGTGATAAACTCACTATTTTTAACAGAGGACCTATTTTGAACTTTACTCATGAATTTGTTAAAGATAATTCTGGTAATCCCGTAAATGCGTATTTCCCAGTTTGGATTCAAAATGGTAATAAAGTATTCGCCTTGAATAATAACGGCCCGGGCCTTGTGGTGAATAAAGATGGTTCTAACCTGAGAATTATGATTGGTGAAGAAGCGCAGAATTATGCTTTTAATCCTGACCAATCTTTTGTCGTTTATACCGGGATTGATCATAATATATATTTGGCTAATTTAAACAAAGATGTTTCTCCATCACAATTAACTGCCACGACGAACAATGAATGGTATGGCGATCCTGAATTTATTGAAAACGGAGATCGTATTCTTTATTGGCAACGGCAACATCAATCCAATAATAATGTAGGAGTAACAGATATTTTTTCAATGGATTTGGATGGGAAAAATGTAAAACAGATTACTCAGGCGCAAAACTTTGATAAACTTATTATGCCTCGTATGTCTCCAGACGGAACTAAGATACTTTACGTCAAAGAAGGGGATGGCCTTTACATTTTGAATTATCCTAATGAATCTATCGGCGTACCGGTAACCAAAAGTGATGGTGAAAAAATCATCCCCGAAACCAGTAAATATTTCAAAAATATGCGCTGGTCTTCGGATAGTAAAAAAGCAATTTTGTGGACGTATAAAAACGATAGCTATTTTCTTTATGTATTTGAATTAGGCGCATCGCCAGAATTAACACTTCTCCAGACGGGAGGCCACTATGCAGACTGGCTTTATGGTACGAATAATGATACTGTAATTTTTAAAAGCGAATCTTCAAAAGG
The DNA here is from genome assembly GCA_018647265.1 of Candidatus Neomarinimicrobiota bacterium. Classification (NCBI taxonomy): domain Bacteria; kingdom Pseudomonadati; phylum Fidelibacterota; species Fidelibacterota bacterium. The sequence continues at coordinate 41,174 of JABGTK010000143.1, forward strand.
TATGTTTACAAAGGCAGTTAATGCATCATCTTCATCAAACCCAAGTTTGTTTTTCGATGGAGATTGGGCGCAACTTCAACCGAGGCAGTAAAATGGAAATACAAACAATTAGACGAAGTGATTTTGAATATTTTGCAACGGTAGAAGCACGTTGGCGGGATATGGATGGATTGCGCCATATTAACCACGCTACCTATTTGACTTATTTTGAAACGGGAAGAATCCAGTATTGGGCATACATGGGATGGGCTTTGAATGAATGGGAAGCCGAAGTAGGCACCATATTGGCCAGCATGAAAATTGATTATATCCAACAGTCTACTTTTCCTAATATTTATGAAATTGGGAACAGAATCATTCGGTTAGGAAACAAAAGTTTTGACACATTTTCAGCCATCTTTGAAAAAGGAAATGAGATTCCAATCGTGACCGGAAACTTTACCATTGTGGCATTTGACTATAAAAAACAAAAAACGATTGTTGTTCCAGAAATAATAAAAAACGTATATAATCCTTTCTGATGTCTGGACCTGCGGGAATACCGTCAAAACAGTGGTCAGAACGCCTCATTGATCGTTTAGCCTATGCCCATGACGCTAGTATGTATCGATTGGTCCCTCAAGCGGTAGTTCGCCCAAAGAATGAAGTAGAAGTTAAAGCATTACTGCTCCACGCTAACAATACAAAAACGCCCGTAACTTTTAGAACTGGAGGGACGTCCCTATCCGGTCAGTCTATCACTGAAGGAATTTTGGCAGAGGTCGTTCGGAATTGGCAAAATTATTCCGTTCTGGATAAGGGTAAATCTATAAAACTTCAACCGGGCGTAATTGGTGCCCGGGCCAATATATATCTTTCTCCTTATCAAAAGCGCATTGGACCAGATCCAGCTTCAATTAATGCCGCAAGGATTGGGGGTATTATTTCTAATAATTCTTCAGGGATGGTTTGCGGCGTAAAGAATAATACTTTTCATACTATGAAATCCTTACGGTTTATGCTGGCCAATGGTAACACGTATGATACATCCGATCCCGGTGATTTTGATAAATTTATTCATAACGAACCGGAATTATCGAATGGAATTATCGCTTGTAAAAATGAGATTGAAGGCCAGAGTGATTTGGTTAAACGAATACGGCATAAGTATCGTATTAAGAATACATTGGGGTATTCACTTAATGCATTTATTGATTATGACAATCCACTGGATATTTTTGCCCATTTAATCATTGGTGCTGAAGGTACTTTAGCTTTTTTCTCAGAAGTAGTTTTAAGCACAATTGATGATCCCCCATTGAAAGCAACCGGATTGGCGTTGTTTGATTCTGTTGAAACCGCTATGGCTGCACTTCCCGTATTGGTTGATGAAGGTGCTGATGCCATTGAAATGTTGGACGATGCTTCCTTACGCACGGCGCGATACCTTGAAAATCCACCCTATGACCCGAGCAGTATTTTGGATAATTCTTCTGCTCTTTTATTTGAATTTCAAAAAAATAACTTGAATGAGATTGAGCATCTAACTCAGGCCATTCCCCATGCATTGTCTTTAGCAGGTGGGCAGTTACCATCGGGATTGATTTCTGATGATATACAGCGGATGAAATTATGGAATATCCGCAAAGGTCTTTACCCCACTGTAGGATCCATGCGTAAGAAGGGAACCAGTGTAATTACAGAAGATCTGTGTTATAATTATCGCGATTTGCCAAAGGTGGTAAATGAACTTAAATCCATCTGTCGAAACTGGCAGTATGATGATGCGGTTATTTTTGGGCACGCCAAGGATGGAAACCTTCATTTTGCTGCATCCCTGGATTTGAACAGTTCTGATGGTGTAAAACGGTTCGAAGGATTGTTGGATGACATGGTGGATCTGACAGTAGGAAAATTTGATGGTTCTCTAAAAGCCGAACATGGGACAGGTAGGAATATGGCCCCTTTCGTAGAATATGAGTGGGGCGGTGATTTATATAAAATTATGTGGAAAATCAAAAATTTAGCCGATCCAAACAGCATTTTAAATCCTGATGTTTTATTGACGAAAGATAAAAAACTCCATCTGAAAAACCTTAAAAAAATGCCCGTCGTTTCAGATCATGTTAACTTGTGCGTTGAGTGTGGATTCTGTGAACCAGTTTGTCCATCTAAAGAATTAACATTGACGCCGCGACAGCGGATTACTATCCAAAGAGATATCGCCGGTGGATATGCAGACCCATCGGTGTTAGATGCATATAATTATGAGGGCATAGATACTTGTGCCGCCGATGGATTATGTGAAATCGCTTGTCCGGTGAATATAAATACAGGTAACTATGTTAAATCACTCCGAACGGAAGGTCATTCAAAATTAGGAGATAGATTGAGCATTTGGGCGGCAGAGCATTTTTGGTTGGTGCAATCATTAGCTAAAGTCGGTCTGCGAGTAGGAAAAATTACTGAAAAATTGTTAGGATTAGCATTCTTGAAAACTGCTTCCGGTTTTCTGAGTAAATATGGATTAACACCGCTGTGGAATGAAAAACTCCCTAATGCGGCCAAATCATTACCCCAATCAATGATGAATGGGGGAGATGAGTGGATATACTTTCCGTCCTGCTTAACGCGGGTTTTCAGTAGCGATGGTCAGAAGACATCATTAGCAGAAGTGTTAATGGAAATTTCACAATCATCAGGAATATCACTGCAAATACCACCGGATATAAATTCATCATGCTGTAGCCAGCCCTTTTCAACTAAAGGATTGGTGGAGGCGGCCATATCAATTCAGGCAAAAACTATCAATCTTCTTTATAAAGCGTCGAACGGTGGATCATTACCGATTTTAGTGGATACATCTCCATGTACTTATCAATTTTTGTATCCAAATAACGGATTGGATAAATCCTCTATAGACAAGCTAAAAAAGTTAAAATTTGTGGATATTATTCAATTTTTGTCCCAGTGTGTTAACAGTGTTGATCGTCTGAAATTAAAGCGAAATATTACTTTGCACCCCACTTGTGCCTCGGAGAAAATGGGACATAGTCAAATCATGGCAGAATTAGCCCTTAAATGCGCAGAAAAGGCTATAATCCCAACCCATTGGGGATGCTGTGGTTTTGCTGGCGATAGAGGCTTAATTATCCCTGAATTAAATCGATCTGCAACTCGAATGGAGAAAGAAGAAACTAATGACCATGAAATGGGGTATTCTACCAGCCGTACCTGTGAGGTGGGAATGATGTCTAATTCTGATATTGATTATCAATCTATAGCCTTTTTAGTAAGGGATTATTTAAATCAATCTGTGAACTAACGCACTTTTCGAATTGGCTTAATATGGTAAATTCTAGGGCATTAATAAAAAATTTATACACAATTAAAGGTCGAACAATGGTTCAATCCACACTTAAAAAATATTCTATCATTCTCATTTTATTTACTTTTACTTTTGTTTCTGCAGAAACAATTGGAAGAGTCATTAAAGCCAATGGTACGGTACTCATAAAACCCATCGGTGGTGGCACCTATTCTGTAAACGTTAAACCGGGACAGGCTGTATCCAATGGTGATGCCATTCGGGTGGGTGAGTCTAGTTTTGCAGTAGTCATTTTTCTTGATGATAAATCCATCGTTAAAGTTCGAGAAAATACCGACTTCCAGTTTGTAGAGACTTCAAATACGCGCAGTCTCATTATTGAACAGGGAACGACACTCCATAATGTAAATAGTAAAGACAGGAAAAAAGCTTATCGTGTAGAAACGCCCGTATCGGTAGCATCTGTAAAAGGGACTGAATTCTCTGCATTTCATGATGCTATAGCAGGCGTCGACAAATTTGTGGGTAAAACAGGAAATTTTGAAGTATTTAATACCATTAGCGGAATGACCATAAATGTTGGTGCAGGGCAAAAAGCAGTTTCGAACTCTTTGGGACAATTGATTCCAGCGCCGGCGCAGCCAGGTGATTATCCGGAAGACCCGGATGGTGAATCTTCTGAGGAACAACAAGAAGAGCAGGACGAGCAGGATGAGCCTGAAGAATCTCAAGATAAACAGGATCAAGAAGAAACTCAAGGCGACACCAAAACAGAAGATGAAAATATAGACCAGGATGCAGAACCTGATGATATATCTGATCCATCGGACACGCAGGTCGATGATCCAAAATCGGGTGATACAGCTAAACCTGAACCAAAGCCAAAGAAACCTTTCAACCTAGGGTTGGGTGTTGGTTCAGCCACGATAGACGGAAAAATATATAATCAAGTGGCGCTCCGCCCGGAACTTTCCTTTGGCAAGTTGGGGCTTGGACTTGATCTAGTCCTTTATATCGATAATGAAGGTAACGTCCGCCAAGATGAATGGGACGAAGCTTCTGATGTTTTTGATAAATTCCTCTACATACGCTGGGGGCAAAAATCTGATCCATTCTGGTTCAAATGGGGCGCTTTAAGTAACGTGACACTTGGTTATGGTGGATTGTTGGGCGGTTATTCCAATATGATGGAATTTCCCTCTGTTCGTAAAGTTGGCATCCATTCTGGGGTAAGATTCGGTAATTTTGGGACGGAATTGTTTCTATCCAACATGAAGGACTTTTCCCGCGGTGGTACATTGATGGGTTTGCGTGGTACGTATAAAGTATCCGATGCATTGCCAATAACGCTCGGTCTGAATTTTATCATGGATATGAACCAATTCTCTGGATTGAAAGATGCGGATGATGATACCTATCCTGATATGTTTGATGATTTCCCGGATGATAAAAATTACTGGAATGATACAGACGGTGATGGAATTGCCGATTTTAATGGTGGTAGCAAAGAACCTGAAAATGGTTGGGATATTGATGGCGATGGTGACAATATTTTAGACAGTGCAGATAGTGACCTTACTTTGAAACCAACGCCATTCAGCCTTAAGGACAATAAAGCCACAGCACAGGGATTTGCCTTTGATTTGGGATACCCCATTTTGAAGAGTAAAGCTTTCAGCCTTGAAGCTTACATGGAATACAATAAGCTGATCTTTCCAAAAGTTAAAGGAGATGCCTATTATAGTCGTAAAGCCATGAATGGAACGGGTATAACAGTGCCAGGTGTTCGCGCAAGTTTATTCAGTTTTTTGAATGTGAGCTTCGAATATCGTATGAAGCAGGGATATTTTGCCCCGCAATTCTTTGATGGTAGTTATGATCTTTCTCGTGTGGTAGCTGAATTCAGTGATACTGGAACTGTGATAAAAACAAAAGATCAAGTGATCCTTGTAGACTCCTCAAATACATCCGGTATGTACGGATCGGCTTCGGCTAACTTATTTAATTTTGTGAGTTTCAATGCAGCTTATGCCAGCATGAAAGGTGACGGCGATGTTGAATACAATAGTTTCAGTGCAATGATAAATGTGAATGCTGAGAATATTCCCAAGTTGAGTGTGGCGCAAGCGTATTACCAACGGAATAATGATAAGAACCCATTTGATTTCAAAAACCCAACTATGAACACAATCTTTGGTTATAAGGTGGGTTATGAGGTAAGCGCCGGTGTGAGTTTGATATGGGATTTCCGCCAGTTCTACAGAGATACAGGTGCTGGTTTGGAACCGGTGAAACAGACAACCATTGAAACAGCTTTCAATTTTTAATGGGAGATGATCTAAAAACAGTTTACCGTTATGATGCTGGTGGAAAGGGATTTCGTAAAGTTGCCCTATTTCTTGCCGCATTAGCTGGTGTACTCGCTGTTTTTGGTGTTGTATGGGTAAGCTCATGGTTTTAAGGAGGAATGATGCGTATTTCAATCGAATATTGTAACAGTTGAAACTATTTGCCTAGGGCGGCCAGTATGGCTTCCGAATTGCTTGAGAAATATGGCAATGCTGTAAAAGGATTGGAATTGATTCCATCCGGCGGCGGTGTTTACGAAGTAATCAAAAATGGTAACTTGATTTTTTCTAAGAAAAGGGAGGGGCGATTCCCGGAATTGGATGAAGTGATTGAATCATTGGAAAAACCTGCATAAGTATTTTCTGATTTTTGCTGTGGTTTTACCTTTAGCGGCACAAAAAGGTGAAGTCATTCCATTAACAAAACATATTGGCTTTACGCTAGACGCTGAAGAAAATATGTATTATGAAGTATTTACTGATATTCCCAATTTTAAAAGCGCCCAGTTTTATGAAATAAAAGTAAATAGAATTGAAGCGCGTATCTCCTTTGTTGATTTTACCAAAATTAAGCTAAGTCGCCGTACTTTCAATCTAAGAGAATTGACTGACCTTCAATTCCGAATCAATCAAATGCCGGTAATTACAGAAGATATTCGAGAATCTTACAGAAAAAACTTAACCTACCTTAGAACAAAAGAAGTGCTAGAAAACATCCCCACCGGCCAGTATATATCGGTAAAACATCAAAATGGAAAATGGATAAGAGGAACCCTTTTATCTTATCGAAAAGAACGATTATCTCTGCAGACACCCTTTGCGGTTAAGCGAATACACATTACCAAAATGGAGCACATTAATTATAGAGAAACAATTATCCGCCGACCTGAGTGGAAAACAATAATTTATGGCCTAGCAGCTGTGATGGGCTTTGGATTAATGGAATCCTGGAATAGACAAACAACACCGGAATGGGGAATGAAATGGCACAACCGCTTTATGGGTGCTATCTTTGGATTGGTGGCAGGAGCGGAAGTTTATGACACATCTATGATATTATTATCTAAGAAAACACAGTTTGGACTTACACCTGAAGAAATGGATAAATTAAACCGTTAGAATTACGGAGATAATGTGACTGAACCAGCAAAAGAATTCAATAAAGAATATTTAACCGATAAGATTCAAGCCATTGGCGACAAGTTGGGTGATGCCTACGGCCAACCCTTTATGGATGAATTAATTGTGCGCATGGAACGCACCGTTGCCCATTTCAATGATGAAGTGGACACAATGGTATCCACCCTGAAAAGCAGGACAAAAAACCAACGGGGACTTTTAATGACCATGCGGGGGGAAGATCCCAACGCCGAACCTGTTGAATTGAGCGATCTCGAGAAAAAACTTGAATCGGGAGAAATAAAAGGAAAATCTTCCGGAGATAAAAAAGAAGAAGAAAAGTCTAAAAAGGGTTTCTTCTCTCGATTTAAAAGAAAAAAGAAAAAATGAAACCGATCCGCAGGGGAAAGTGGATCGCCCGGTTTTTTCTATTTATAATATTCACCTCGGCAGCCGTTACCCAAGAATCCAACCAAAAATACACTGAATTCAAATCGCTCACCAAGCGCGTTTATCATTTTACAAAAGTTGAATTCATTACACCAGAAGGTGAATTTAATGATGCAATTTGCACCCTGGTCATATCAGAATTAGATGAAGATAGTCCACCCTATGTAGCCATTTATTATAAGCGCGATAATTCCGATTGGTTTACCGAATCGCTCTACCGCAAACGCGTTCGTTACAGCTTTAAAAATGGTGTACTAAAATTAGACCGATCAAATTTCTGGGATTGGTATGAGGTGAATGAAATTAAGGTTGTGGTGATTTATTAACTGCTTCTGCTCTTGCTTCCCGACGAAAAATACGGGTAGATTTCATGCTAATTATTTGACAATTTGGTCGTGCTAGATGGGGAATTAGCGGTGCCCTGTAACCTGCAACCCGCTACAGCAGGATTGATGCTTGCATACGGCGAATGCTGATCTTTTAACTCGAATTAAGTGGTGTTGAAGTTTCAATTCTTCGCAATGGTTTTGCACTAAACCCCGTCAGGACCGGAAGGGAGCAGCGGTAGGTGATTAGAATTATGTGCCGGAGAACCCCTGGAATGGAGCTAACTGGTTTGTTGTTATCTGAGTCCAGATTTGACAATTGTAAGTGCACGACCATCCTTATTTGAGAAAAAAATGTCCTATCAAGTCTTATCCTTAAAATGGCGGCCCCAATCCTTTGAAGATGTAATCGGCCAGGAGCATGTGACTAAAACGCTGATCAATGCGTTTAAGAAAGATCGTGTTGCTCAAGGCTACATGCTCACCGGTCCTCGTGGTGTGGGCAAAACAACCACCGCACGAATTATTGCCAAAGCATTGAATTGTCCTGAGACAAAAGATGGTATTCCATGTAATAGCTGTAATATTTGTCAGGAAATCACTGACGGCAGAAATTTAGATGTGCTTGAAATTGACGGCGCTTCAAACAGGGGAATAGAAGAAATACGCAATCTCAGGGAGCAGATCAAATATGCGCCCATGCATGGGAAGTATAAAATTTTCATCATCGATGAAGTGCATATGCTCACCAATCCTGCATTTAATGCATTATTGCGCACATTAGAAGAACCGCCACCTCATGGTAAATTTATTTTAGCCACCACTGATATCCATAAAGTGCCCTCGACGATTATATCCCGCTGTCAACGATTTGATTTTAACCGAATCACAGAAGCAACCATTGGCGTACGTTTATCTTCAATCCTTAAGGATGAAGGAATTACGGCCGATGATGAATCTATCAGTGCCATCAGTCGTAAGGCAGATGGCAGTATGCGGGACGCATTAAGCCTCATGGATCAAGTAATCGCTTTCGCCGGCGAATCAATTGAAATTGATGCTGTTTCATCGGTAATTGGACTTATTCCTATTGATGTATTTTTTGATTATTCTTCAGCGATTTCAGATAAAGACTCTTCCAAAATGATGGGCGTTTTACGAATTATTCGAACCACCGGATTGCCCTTAGAAGATGTAGCGCAAGGATTGAATCAACATTTTCGTAATCTGATTGTTGCTACAATTGATGGCGGGAAGGCATTATTGGACTTAAATGATGAACATATCAATCGGTATATTGATGGTTCTAAGTCGTGGAATAGTAAAGATTTACTCCGAGTAGCTAAAGAATTAAATGAATTAGAATATTCTCTAAAAAGAGTAACGCAACCGGTTATTCATTTTGAAATGACAGCAATGAAATTATTAGAAATGGATACCTCCGTTTCTATTGCAGAATTATTATCTGGGGCTGAACCAAAACAAATAAAAAAAAATCCTAAATTGGTAAATAAGGCTGCAACTGTACCGGAACCATCTCAGCTACCACCGGCTCCAGCGCCACCCGTTTATGAAGAACCGATTGTTAAAAAAGCAGAACCAAAAGTTCCAAGCCCAGAGCCAGAAAGAGACGCGCCTGTAAAAGAAGAAGCGGGAAAAAATAGTAAAATATCTTTAGAAGAAATTGAAGAAAAATGGGGTGGATTTGTGGGAAAAATCCACAAAGAAAGGCCGTCGATAGGTACTGCTTTAGAACACAGCGAACCATTTGAACTTAATGAAAATAAACTGACAATAATGGTTTATGACATGCCAAAATTCAGCGTGGGAAATTTGAACCGGAACAATCATGTTCTGGAAAGGTTTATCGAAGATCACTACGGGGTAGCCTTGAAAGTGAAAGCGGAACGAGGTGAAAGAAAAAAATCAGATAAACAAATTGAAAAAGTAGAAAAAATTGAGGATCCGGCTCAGTCCGATGGTGATAATACTGACAATGTTGTTTCCCGGGTTCTGGAAGTCTTTGATGGTGAAATTTTAAGATAGGAGAAAGCATGTTTAATAAAGGTAACATGACAAAAATGCTGAAGCAGGCACAGGATGTGCAGAAGCAAATTGAAAATGTGCAAAATGAATTAGATGATTTGCATATCACGGGAGAATCCGGGGGTGGTATGGTTACGGCCACTGTTAACGGTAAAATGGAATTATTGGACTTAAAACTTCAGGATGAGATTCTTGAAGAAGATAAAGATATGATTGAAGATTTAATTATTTCTGCTGTAAACAATGCCATGACAAAAGCGCAAGAAGAAAGTCAGAGCAGAATGAATTCCGTAACGGGCGGAATGCTCAGCGGAATGAAAATTCCGGGCATGTAATTGGGTTCAATTCCAGAAAGCATTAACCGCCTTATCGAAGAATTTTCTCGATTCCCCGGTATTGGTCGTAAAACGGCTCAGCGAATGGCGTTTTACGTATTGAAATCACCCAATGAGCAGGCTGTTCAGTTGGCGCAATCAGTCATGGATATGAAAACAAAAATTAAATTTTGTTCAATATGTTTTGGCATTACGGAAGAAGATCCATGTCAAATTTGCGATAATCCAAAACGAGATCAATCATCAATTTGTATTGTTGAAGATGCGGCCGATGTTTATACTTTCGAGAAAACAAATGTTTTTCAGGGTGTTTACCATGTTCTTGGTGGTGTCCTTTCCCCATTGGATGGTATTGGTCCGGACGATTTAAAGATTAATCAACTGATAGATAGAACACAACCGGGAGATGAAGTAATCATTGCTACAAATCCAAGTATAGAGGGTGAAGCAACATCGCTTTATATTGGTAAATTATTGAATGGAAAAGATGTTAAAGTTACCCGATTGGCAAGAGGTCTACCTATGGGGGGAAACTTGGAATACATTGATGAAGCAACCATAATGAGAGCCATGGAAGGCCGCACATCTCTATGATGACTTTACCCAATATTTTGACACTTTTCAGAATATTCCTGACGCCGGTTTTTATTGTTTGTTTGTTTGCTGAATTCCAGGGCGCTCATTTATGGGCATTAACTATTTTTATTGTGGCATCGATTACCGATGCTTTTGATGGTTATTACGCGCGGAAAAATGATATGGTAACTGATACGGGACGGTTTTTAGACCCTCTTGCGGATAAGATTTTAGTTTCATCCGCATTCATATCATTTGCCATTATGGGGCTCATTGATTTTTGGATGGTGGCCCTAATCATTTTTAGGGATTTGTTTGTGACTGGCCTCAGGATGATCATGTCCCGCAAAGGGGTGACTCTGATGACCAGTAAGGTCGCAAAATCCAAAACAGGTGTTCAGCTTGGTATTATAATTTTTATACTCTTATTTTTGAGTTTGAAAGGTATTGACTGGTCTTTTGTGAAGGACTACCTCCAATTTGTCAAAGATTATCAACTGGTCTATTATTTAGCCATGATTGCAGCTATTTTTACAGTATACACAGGCTTCACCTACATTCAGGAAAATCGCAAGGCAATCAGGGAGATTATGAACTGATTCATGAATCGTGCGGCGGCAGAGTTGATTGGAACGGTATTTTATATAGGTAAGTTGCCCTTAGCACCGGGCACATGGGCCAGTATGGCTGCGACTATTTGTTGGTTTTTTTTATTCAAAGATGTAGACCCAATCGTTCTACCCGCTGTTTCAGCATTACTTTTTTTGATTGGTGTATTTGCTTCAGATGCCATTATTCAGGATACAAAAGAACATGATCCATCCAGGGTGGTTATTGATGAATGGGTAGGCCAGTGGCTGGCCTTTTCTATGATGCCGGTAAATATAACTACTGGTGTAGTTGGGCTAATCGCATTTCGAATTTTTGATATCGTTAAACCCGGTCCTGTAAGACGATTGGAAAAATTGCCCGGCGGGTGGGGTATTATGACTGATGATGTTATGGCCGGCATTATGGCCTATTTTGTTCTTTTACTCACCTATAATTTCATTTTATGAAAATTGGACTTATAACTATTGGTGCTGAATTATTAAATGGTGCCCGAACAGATACGAATGCTACCTGGATTGGTCAGCAGGTAATAGCTTCCGGTGGCGAGGTAGTGTGGCATATGACCGTGAGTGATGAAAAAAATGCCATTGTAAGCGCATTGGATCAAATTCCAAATGTGATAGATGCAGTCTTATGTACCGGTGGACTTGGACCCACCCACGATGATATTACTCCCAAAGTGCTTTATGAATATTTTGGTGCCGAAGCTGAATTCGATGAGGCATATTGGAAATTGCTTACGGAAAAATTTGCAGCCCGAGGAAAGGCGATACCTGAATCCAATCGCAATCAAGCAATGAGACCAAATGTGGGTGATGTAATTCATAACCTCGTGGGATCGGCCAGAGGTCTTCATTTTACCAATGAATATTATGATTGTTTTGCCATGCCCGGCGTCCCTTCTGAAATGAAATCCATGATGACCAATACAATCCTCCCGTGGATCGAGTCAAAATCCCATACAAAAATATTTGTAGAAGTCATGCGTACAACAGGGGTGATGGAATCTGTTTTATTTGAAAAAGTTGAGAATATCTTAAAAGAATACCCACAAGTGGATGCGGCCTTTTTGCCTAGATTTACTGGCGTTGACTTAAGGATTACATCATCAGTTGAGTCCGAAATCAAAGGGCTGATTGATGAAATTTCACCTGTCATTCAAAAATATCATTTTGGGGGTGAAGGGGTGGAGTTGGAAGATGCCGTAGGAAAATTACTCTCATCTAGTGGAAAAACAATTGCCACTGCTGAATCGTGTACCGGAGGTCTTATTGGCGACCGATTCACTAATGTATCTGGCAGTTCCGAATATTATAAAGGCGGCATTGTTGCCTACAGCAATACGGTTAAAGAAGCGGCAATCGGCGTTCAAAAAGAGACCTTGGATTCCGTTGGTGCTGTCAGTGAAGAAACGGCTTTGGAAATGGCCAAAGGAATTCGTGAAAAATTTAATGTAGACATTGGTATCTCCACCACGGGTATTGCAGGCCCAACCGGGGGCACAGATGAAAAACCAGTAGGATTAGTTTATGTGGGAATCAGTTACGAAGGTATGGATAAAGTATATCGTTTCACCTTTACACCATTCCGTAAAACCAATAAATTGATGACGAGTCAGGCAGCCTTGAATATTATCCGAATTCATTTGTTAAGTGGATTATAACCTGATTCGAACATTTATTGCCGTTCCGGTGCCGCAACAGGTTTTAGAACTGCAGAATTATCTCAAGTCAACCGTCTCGGGAAAAACAGGAAAGATAGACTGGGTTCGAAGCGACCAGCTTCATTTGACCCTAAAATTCCTAGGTGACACCACCGAAAGCTCTATTGGTAGAGTTCAGTCCACAATTAAAAATATCACAAAAGAAACAAGTCCGTTTGATTTGAAGATTCAAGGAACTGGATGTTTTCCTAAAGTGGAAAGGCCACGGGTGATGTGGGCCGGCATTGAGGGGGCAATAAAATCATTATATGATTTGCTAGAAATGATTCAAATTAAATTAGATCCATTGGGCTTCCCCAAGGATATTAAGCCTTTTCATCCTCATATAACTTTAGGTCGGGCCAAGTATCCCCAAAAAAGAACACCGGATATATCCACTTTTTTAAATTCAAACTATGACTCAATTCCATTTCGAATTGAAAAAGTTCAATATATTAGCAGTGAACTCTTCCCAAATGGGCCAATTTATACTATTTTAAGTACTCACTTTTTTGGTAATAATTAAGTTTAGGAGCAGAAATGCCATCCACAGACAATAAAAAAACAAAAGCTTTAGAACTCGCAATTTCACAAGTTGACCGTCAATTTGGTAAAGGTTCCATCATGCGCCTTGGTGGCGATCACATTATTGTATCAGACAATAGCATATCTACTGGATGTCTATCTCTAGATGTAGCCCTTGGTGTCGGTGGTATTCCAAAAGGGAGAATTACTGAGATCTATGGTCCTGAATCTTCGGGGAAAACAACTCTTGCACTTCATATTATTGCAGAAGCCCAAAAGGTTGGCGGTTATGCAGCTTTCATTGATGCAGAACATGCAATGGATGCACAATATTCTCAGAAATTAGGTGTCAACATAGATGACTTATTGGTCTCCCAGCCGGATACAGGTGAGCAGGCATTAGAAATAACTGAAACACTCGTTCGAAGTAGTGCCCTTGATGTTATTGTTATTGATTCAGTGGCAGCACTTGTGCCGAGGGTAGAACTTGAAGGCGAAATGGGTGATACCCACGTTGGTCTCCAGGCACGGTTAATGTCTCAAGCTTTGAGAAAATTAACGGGTACTGTAAGTCGGTCAAACACGGCCGTTATTTTCATAAATCAAATTCGTGAAAAAATTGGCGTTATGTATGGAAATCCTGAAACTACCCCTGGTGGACGTGCACTTAAATTTTATACATCTGTTCGTTTGGAAATACGACGTGTTACAACCATTAAAGATGGTACTGACGTTGTTGGTAACCGTACCCGTGTAAAAGTTGTGAAAAACAAAGTTGCGCCACCTTTTAAACAAACAGAATTCGATATCATGTATAACCAGGGTATCTCATTTATAGGCGATATCCTTGATCTTGCAATAAAAGGCGATATTGTGCAAAAAATGGGATCTTGGTTTTCCTACGGCGACATGAAGATTGGGCAAGGAAGGGAAAATTCAAAACAATTTCTCCTCGACAACGAAGACATAAAAATGGAAGTGATTACCAAGGTTAAAAATTTTATGGGCATCGAGGAAACCAAACCTCAAAAGAAATCAAAACCGAAGGCTAGCAAAAAGTCGGAGGAGAATGGCGAATCGTAAAGTAGTCAGGGTTAAACGATCGACTAAATATTCAGATCGTATTATAGTTCATTTGGATGATAAAAGCGTCTTCAGAATCCCTGAGGACGTTTTTGTTTTAAATGTGTTACATGTTGGAGATGAAGTCTCCCTGGAAACAATTGAATCCTATGGCAAAAAAATGCGTCTACAGGAGGCGAGAGATAGGGCATTTCGATTGTTGGGTTTTAGAATGCGCAGTATTGCTGAAATGAAAAAAAGACTGAAAGAAAAAGATTTTGAGACGGAAGAAGTTGATCGCACTATCGATTATTTAATCAAACAGAAATTTTTAGATGACAAAGAATTCGGAAAAGCATTCGTTAAAGAAAAAGTCCGAAATAAAAAGATTGGCCCAAGAGCATTAAAAGAAGAATTATTCCCACATTATATTTCGCCAGAATTAACTGAAACACTTATTCAGGAAATATATATAGAATTCGATCCATACATTCTTATTGAGGATCATATGAGAAAAAGACGAATCGAAAAGAAAATCCACTTAAATGATAAAGACAAAAAACGTCTGACGGACTTTCTTATGAGGAAGGGATTTTACTGGGGATCCATTCAGGAAGTATATAATGATTGGGAATTAATCTGATAATGGAACCCATTTGCGTATAAAGAATAAAAAGATGAATTTAAAACTAATCCAAAAACATTTGGGGCGTATACCCAACGATTCCGAACAAATATTTTTCAAGTCAATTTGGAATTCCATAACAAAACAATCTCAATTTGATTCTGAATTTTCTCAGTCTGAGGTTCAATCGAATTATAATTCGAAATTAATATTGATAGCCGAGGGGAAGTACGATCCGAGGATGATTGTAGCCGATAATATATTTTTGGCTGAAAACAGGAAAAGACTTGTGACTATTCCTACTGAAAAAGGGTCTTTTGTTCTTGGCCTTTCGTCTGTGACAGGCATGAATGCCTCCAATTCAGGGAAACATATTTATTTCATTTTTGGCGCTGGAATCAAAGCAATGATTGCTAAACTTAATAAATTGGAATGGTTTGAAGGAGCGATTCCTGTACACAAATATGGGCTTGGTTATGCTCTGTATCGATTGATAAAAGAAAATGATGGCGGTCTTCGATTGCCTTTAAAGAATAATGATGATATTAATATTTTATCGAAAAAAGGTGCGCAGGGAATTTTAGTTATCATCAATCGGCGGTTTGAGAATTCTTTTAATGATTTAATTAGAGTTTCAAAAATAAGTCATATGAATCTTGGTAGTATTACTCGAGAACCTAATATAGAGTTATTTATTGGCCAAAAACCGGTGGGACATATACCACTATCAATTGTTGATATAATGATTCGGAATGATCAAAATCTGGATGAAATAAAAATGCAATCCACCATTCCAAAATACCCTCAACCAAAATTAAAAGAAAAAAAGACTTTTAATGATGAGCTAAAAAAGTTGGTGAAAGATCGTGACAAAATTGGTTCAATAAAGATATCCCAAAAAACGGTTAATATGCAGGGCAATACTGTATTTTTTAAAAGAGGTGGTACCACCTTTG
The DNA here is from genome assembly GCA_018647265.1 of Candidatus Neomarinimicrobiota bacterium. Lineage (NCBI taxonomy): Bacteria > Pseudomonadati > Fidelibacterota > Fidelibacterota bacterium. Next base: position 57,163 of record JABGTK010000143.1, read on the forward strand.
GTGCGGCTGTGAATGATAATAAACATATTACTTATAATGATTATAAGATGAAGTCTATGGCTGCAATCGCCAACACCGCTCGGCAACTTGCATGCGCTGGAATTCGTCCTGAAGTTTGCAGTGGATTTGTAACAATTCCTGATTCGAACCAAAGTGAAAAGGGTTCTTTCCTTAAAGGGATAAAAGATGCAGCACAAATTTTAAATCTAGACATAAAATATTTATCTATTGAGTCGGGATTAGGTCTTCCTAAGGGGACATTTTGTACGGCAGGAACAGCCATTAAAGAGGGTCTCTTCCCAAATACCTTTCCAGAATCAGACCTATTTATATCTATGTTGGGTAGCCATCGTGGAGAATTAGGCGGTAGTCATTATTTATCACTATTAAATCAGGAAAATGCGGGGAATCGGCCCGTTGTGGACCTCATGATGGAATCAAGGCTTCAGGATACCATATTGACGGGAATTCAAGGTGAACTAATCCAGTCCGCTAGACCAATTGGGCGGGGAGGAATAGCTGTATCGATTGCAAAATCACTTGCAAATAACAAAAATATGGGCACCAGAGTTCATTTTTCAAGGAAGTTAAAAACAGAAGAATTATTATTTGGGGAAACGCAGGGATTGGTATTAGTTACCATCAATGAAAGTGATCTCATGGAATTTGAACGAGTTTGCATGACTATTGGCATCCCGGCCACAACAATCGGCCGTGTGACGAATGATGGTATTTATTCCTTTAATGATTCAATAAAAGTAAAGGTAGAAGATTTAAATTAATTCCTATGAATTATAATGTTATATCTGGTAACGAATCGGTTCCCGTTCGGAATATCTATTGCATTGGACGCAATTATAAAGCACATGCGGCTGAACTCAATAATGATGTACCTGAAAACCCTGTAATATTTCAAAAATCAATCCCCGCATTAAATACATCAAATGAGATTGTTTTACCCCATAACCGCGAAATTCAACATGAACTGGAAATCGTTATTTTGATTGGTAATGATGGCGAAAAAATTTCGAAGAATGAAGCAGCAGCCTATATCCATGGATATGGATTGGGTCTTGATTTAACAGATCGAAAATTCCAATCAGAATTGAAGCAAAATAAATTGCCCTGGTTATTGGCAAAATCCTTTAAAGGCTCCGCCGTTGTTTCTTCTTTTGTACCAAATGAGATAGGGGAAGAATTTTGGCTTAAAGTAAACGGCGATGTTCGACAAAATGGAAATATAGCAGATATGATTTTCTCAATACCGGAACAAATATCCTATCTTTCAAGAATGATACCCTTAATGAAGGGTGATTTGATTTTTACGGGCACACCTATGGGAGTGGGCGAGATTCACTCGGGGGATGATTTAAATCTGGGAATTGGAGGAAAGACCGTTTTTTCGTTAAAAGTGAAGTGAATTTGATATTTGTTAAATTGTAGTAAGGCGAAATTATTTTAAACTGTGTGAAAGCGCTTTAAGTGTTGGACTTATTTGAGATATCATTTTTTGGTGTATTTGGCCATTCGTAGCTAAAAGATTATTATCATATATATTATAATGGTTACCATTCATTTGTGTGATTTTTCCACCAGCTTCGATTGCTATTAATATACCCGCTGCTGTGTCCCATGGCTTAAGATCAAATTCCCAAAATCCGTCAACCATGCCGCAGGCTAAATGACAAAGATCAACCGAAGCTGCTCCGAGTCTGCGGACGCCCTGCGTCATGTCAGTAAATGATTTGAATAAATCCATATTGGCTTCCCATTTTTCACCATGCTCATATCCAAATCCTGTTACCAAAAGACTACGACCTAAATCTGCTGTTTCAGAAACTTTAATAGTAACTTCATCAACAAATGAACCGCCATCTTTTATTGCTGTAAATAGACGGTTTATAGGTAATTCCAAAACGACTCCAATTTCCGGAATCCCTTTTTTATAACACCCAATTGAAACTCCGAAAGATGGATAACCATGAACAAAATTGGTTGTTCCGTCTAATGGATCAATCACCCATTGGTATTCTGAATTGGTATTAAAAGAGCCACTTTCTTCAGCCAAAATTGAATGATCCGGAAATGCCCTATTAATATACGAAATTATGATTTCTTCACACTGGCGGTCTGTATCCGTAACTAAATCAGCTCGTCCTTTAAAATCAGGATTGCGCGGTTTGTCTAGTGCTTTTAAGATTATTTGGCCCGCTTCTAAGACGGCCTTTTTGGCAACTGTTAGGAGATCATTATTCATAAATAAAAAAGGCCCCGATTACCGAGGCCTTTTAAATAACTGCTTATTTGTAGGTGGGGTGATCCACTGCAAAATAGTCTTTCGTCATTTTCTTTAATACTCCTGAAAGTAGAATAATGGAAAGCAGATTAGGGAATGTCATGAATCCCAGGGCGGCATCTCCAAATGACCAAATAACTTCTAAGCTTGCGATGGCGCCAATAAACACAAACAGGATATAGAATCCTCGGTAAATGGGGATGGCACCTTCACCAAACAGATATTCCGTTGACCGATCACCATAGAAAGACCAGCTAATCACAGTTGAAATGGCAAATAATAATACACCTAAGGTGATAATCTTATCACCATAAGGAAAGATATAGGCCAAGCCAGTTTTAAATGCCAATGATGTGAGCAGGCTACCGTTAATTAATTCTCGACCTTGAAAAACCCCAGTCTCTAAAGCTTGTCGCGCAGCTTCTGCCGTGGTAGCTGTAATGTTAACAAAAAACTCCGTATGCATCCATGCACCAGTTACAATGATAGTGAGACCCGTAAGAGTACAAATGATGATTGTATCAATAAAGGGTTCTAAAAGTGCTACGGCACCTTCACGAACTGGAAATTCCGTTTTAGCAGTGGAGTGGGCAATGGGGGCACTCCCTTGACCTGCTTCATTTGAATAGAGACCACGCTTTACACCCCAAAGCATCGTGTTCATAATGACGAGCAACGTGCCGCCTGCAATGCCACCGATGGCAGCCGGTGGATTGAAAGCCATCGTAAATATTTTACCAAAACTGGCAGGAATATCGCCAATATTTGCAAATAAGATCAATAAAGCGGCAAGCACATATAATGCCGCCATAAATGGCGCCAATTTAGAGGTGACGTTTCCAATGCGTTTAATACCACCAATAATTACCAATCCAGAAATAAATGCAATTACAATACCATTTATCACCTGTTGAATCGATACTGAATACCAATCTGTAAGTTGATGTTTTATTGTAAGCCAATGGTCTGCTCCGACAATCTGGGTTACTTCTGATAAAAGTTGATCGGATAAAGTAAAGGACTGAATTGCATTACCCGTAGCGAAAGAACAAATCACTGCAAAACAGGCGAACATAATGGCTAACCAACGCCATTTAATTCCGAGACCTTTTTCAATGGTGTACATCGGGCCACCAGCCGTCATTCCTTGGCTGTTAAAATCTCGATATTCAACGGCGAGTGTACATTCAGCAAATTTTAATGCCGAACCAAAGAATGCTGTGATCCACATCCAAAACAATGCCCCCGGACCTCCATAGTAAATGGCCGTAGCTACACCGGCGATATTACCAATCCCAACTGTGGCAGAAAGGGCAGTGGTCAATGCTTGAAAATGATTCAAATCCCCTGCTTCGTCAGGATTATCATACAATCCGCGTGTTACTCGAATACCGTGTTTTAAATAGCGAATTTGAGGAAACCCCAGATAAATGGTTGTAAATATCCCTGTTCCTAAAAGAGCCACAATAATGAATGGGACTAAACTAAAAGATGGGAATGACCAGATACCTTCAAAAAATTCTACGCCAAAGAAGACGAGGAACAATACAATGATACCAAAAAATATGAGAGCGCCAGTGTTTTTTTTCATATGACTTTAGATTCCGTTTATTTAATTGTGAAGGGGTATTATTTATTCTGTAGGGTAACAGCAGATTTAAAAGTTTGAGAAACATAATCCACCCAAGTTTTACCCTTCATTTTAAATTCATAACCGTTTTTATGGATATAAGTCCAGTAC
>JABGTK010000144.1 GCA_018647265.1 Candidatus Neomarinimicrobiota bacterium
GCGGGGGGGGGGGGGCGATCGAATTGCTCTGTTTGGGGTATATCAATCTGCTCAATTATGATTTGAACTTCTTCATCCAACATCGAAGGTTTAACCGCCCGGGGGAAAATCAAGAATGTAAAGATGAGAAGGGCTATTCCTGCAAAGCTAGTTATCCGGACAACAATTGGGTAAAGAAACTTTAGGGCAGCTGATTGTTCAGTGCGCATATTAATCTACCGCCGTTTTTGATGAATAATTTAGTTTCAATGCGTCAGCTTTTCTCAGTTCCGTATGGATGTCGCTAATCAATCCCATTTTTGCTCTTTCATCTGCTTTAAGCGAAATGACAAGTTGAGGGTCGGATACACGTTTTTCATACATCACGTGCCTAACTCCATCAGAAGCATAAAGTTTATCTTCAATTGAAATCAATCCTTCTTTAGAAACCCAAATGTGGGATGTGTGACGTTTTGATTTCAATTTTTCAATCCGCTTGGCTTTCGGAAGCGAAATAGGAAGTCCAGAATATTCTCGTAAAACTGTTGTAACCATAAAAAAGATTAACAACATAAAAATGATGTCCGGCATAGAGGCCGTTGGAATTTCTGAATCGATTTGTGTTTTTCTTTTAACCTTCATCAGTTAGACTCCGCAATCGATATACGCGTCGCGTTTGCTCTTTTCAATTGATCAATAACTGCAACATAATCTCGATAAGATGCCGCTTTGTGTGCTTTTACTGAAATTACGAGTTTGTCGTTTTCAACCAACTTTTGCCGAACAGTTTTTGACAGGTTTCTAATTTCAACACCCTCACCGCCAAGCAATACATTCCCCGTGGAGTTGATTAGACAGTTTAAAATATTCTTCTTGCTGATTTCTATTTCTTCACCTTCTGCCGGCAACACCATTCCCAACCCTTTGTCCATATCAATGGTTGTGGTTACCAAAAAGAATATCAAAAGCAAAAAAGCAATATCTGCCATTGAGGATGTAGGGATTTCGCCCCCTTTAAATCTTCGTTTTCCCGCCATGGGTTAACTACTTCTTGCTCTTTTTAGCAGCGTCTATTTCATAAAGCTGATCAACCAGCTTTAAGGAGTTTTCTTCCATGTCAAAAATTAGTTTATCAATTCTTGAAACAAAAAAGTTTTGGAAAATTTGGATGATCATAGCTGTAATCAGACCAAACGCTGTAGTCAAAAGCGCCTTTGAAATCCCGCCCGCAACAACCGCTGGTGAAATATCGTTGGCCGCTTTAATTGCATCAAACGCGTCAATCATACCCACAACTGTCCCTGTAAACCCGACCATGGGAGCAACGGTAATTACGGTATTCAGCCATATCATGTTTTTTTCAAGAAATGCCATTTCGAGCGAACCGGCATTTTGGATTGCTTTTTCCACGTCTGCCAAACCACGGTGAGCCCTTGAAAGACCGGCATGGAAAATTTCTGCCACGGGTCCCCGCGTTTCGTTACAAAGCTCAGCAGCCGCTGTAACACCGCTTTTATCCAAAGTTTCAGAAACATCTTTAAAAAACTTCTGGGAATCTATAGATGAAACAACAAGCGAATATGCTCGTTCTAAAGCAAACCCAAGTCCGAACACTAGTGATACCAATATGGGCCACATAAATGTGCCACCATCAATGAAATATTGAACCATTCTTTTCTCCTTTTAAGTCATATACGTAGTTGAAGTTATCCCTTACCTCTAAGGAAAGTCAATTGTTAAGCGCGAGAATTTAATAGCTATCAGCCAAGAATGCATCAGCTTCGTTAAAATGTTTTAGGGCATCCATAACTTGGTTGTCAGACGCGACTCTAATACCCCAAAGTTCATTTCGGCCCCACATAGCCCCGGCTATTTCTGATTTGAGAATTGTACGTAAGTAAGCCTCATTTTCATTTATTCCGCTTGAATCAAAATCAACATTTTCATTTTTTACAAATGATAAAAAATCTCCCAAGGCTTTTTGTGGAAGCTCCCACTCACTTTGAAATATTCTAAAGTTGTCCGGCAAATCTTTTTGGGCCCTTACAAAAGCAGCACTCCAATTAAACATCGGACGAGTTGGGTTGCTTAAAATTCCTCTGGTGGTATCGTTTAATTTTAAATCCCAAGGAATATGGACATCAGGGGTAATTCCACCGCCACCATAAACCGTTCTGCCTGCTCGTGTAGAAAATGGTGGCCGAAGCTTTTTGAGAGAATCCAGTTTTTCTTCGCGGTCTTCTTCATATAATTCGCGATAATAATCTTCAAGATTGCCATTATTAAAAGGGCGTTGAATCAATCTTCCGCTGGGAGTATAATATCGAGCAATGGTTACGCGAATTGCCGATCCGTCAACAAGAGGCCTTTGGCTTTGAACCAGCCCTTTTCCAAAACTGGTTTCACCCACAACCAAGCCTCGGTCTAAATCTTGAATGGCGCCGGCAACAATTTCACTAGCACTAGCGGAGCCGCGGTTAATTAATATAATAACAGAAAAATCTTCATTCCCCTTTTGGGGTGATGCAACAAAGGCTTGTTCCGCTTTTTTGTTTTTCCCTCTTGTGTAAACCAAGGTATCCCTGCGGGCGATAAAAATATTGGCAACTTCCGCAGCCTGGTCCAATATCCCGCCACCATTATTCCTCAAATCAAGAATCATTCTATCCATGCCTTGGCCTAACAGTTTGTTCATGGCCTTGCGGACCTCCGGTCCTGATTTTGCAGAAAACCTTGTGAGCCAAACATAACCCGTTCTATCGTCTAACATAACGCTAGCGCGAACACTATACAATGGTATATCGTCTCGAATAATGGTTACATCAAATGGATTCGTACCTATTCGTCCAATTTTTAGATTGACCCGAGTGCCTTTTTTGCCGCGGAGTTTTTTATAAACATCTTCCCGTTCAATTCCTTTCGCACTTTCGCCGTCAATTTCAACAATCCAATCGCCAGCCCGAATTCCTGCCTTTTCTGATGGACCACCAATAACCGGCGCAATCACTGTTATGTAATTATTTAGGATGTCGAACTCTATACCAATCCCTTGAAATTCCCCGCGAAACATTTCGTTAATATTTTTCTGGTCTTTTGCTGAAATAAATATGGAGTGGGGGTCCAGTTGATCCATTATCCCCTTGAATGCGCCATCCATAAGCATTTCCATATCTATATCTTCGTAATAGAGTTGATTTACATAATTCAGAATCTGGGTCATCACTTTGAATTTCTTCTCAACTATAGAATAGGGGTTTTTCTGAGTAGAAGAAATTGCCTGTGTGAAAGGAAATGCAATAAGTAGCCCTGCCGTTATCCCAGCCAAAAGGGTCCACTTTGAAAAGTTTTTTCCTTTATTCATATAATTAATCTGTCTCTATAGGCCGAAATAAATGACAGTTCGAATTGTTATCCCCTGGAGGGCTGATTTGGGCGAATCATTAATTGGAATGTGCCCATTCAGTTTCCACTTTCCGGCACCAATGGTTCCCTTGTTATATCCGGCGCTAATTCGTAAACCCATCCGATCAAGAAATTGCCATTTAATTGCAACATAAGGCTGAAAATTAAAAAATGTGCTACTCAACTCTGTCATAGATCCGTTCACGTTGATGGGACGCAACCCTTCCGCACGAAAGGTGTGCGCCGCCTCAGCGTATGTTCTTCCGAGTGTGTCCAGCTCAACAAATACACTGTTATCGGAAATATATCCAAACATGCTTTTGCCAAAATCATTCCATTTGGGAGTACCAATGTGTTGATCAACAGATAGGGTGTAGCGGCCGAGGCCCATTAAAGCGCCGGCCATAACTTCTAAATCTCTATAAACAGGAAAAACATATTCGATTGTCATGGCGCCCATTAAAAAATTTAAGCGCGCCTTTACAGATAAATTATCTGAAAAGGGATACAGTGTGTCACCTTTTGCCCCAATGGCCGGTTCTTTGTATCCCGCAATACTGTCCCAGTCTGCATATAAATGAATATCAAATACATTACTGACTTGGGCTGCGCCAATTCCCGCGTATCCACCCAATCGCCAAGGGCCAGACATTTGGGCAAACCCCTCGCCGCCATGAAAAACCAATGGCCGTGAGGAAAGATCCCTCACGTCCAAGCCAAGCTCCGTTAACAGGTTTCCCCCAGGGACAGAATCCAGCACCATATACATTGTGCTAAACCCAATGCCACCACCATAGGCTGTTTCTGTTGGGTAAATGTCTCCCTGAGCTGTTGCCAGAGAAAACATAAGGGCTAGTATTGTAATTGTTTTTTTCATCAAGTTCAAAAAGAGGGCAAACAATGAGCATTCAATTTATTCCGTATGTTTCTAATATCGAAAGATAATTGTTAATTTTCCTTTCGAATTTAAGTGGCCTTTCCCTTGATATATTCGACGGTGAGAACCTATATTTCAGGGAACCTGTAGGTAAGGGTATTCACATTATCATAGTAACGCTCCATCTTTTATCCGTTTTAAATGTCTGGAGGAAACCTATTGTTTTTTAGGTATTCCGCCCGATTCTTTGTTTTTGCCTGTAGATTGCTGGCTGCCGGGAACTTGTACATTTTTGGAACCTTTGATCTTAACAATAATGGGAAAAGTGAAATATTAAAAGTTGGTGGCCTTGTCGCTCCTTTAGAATATGTAGAATTGGACAGTAATGGGGCCCATGAAACCCTCTGGACCTTTACGCCAGACAGTGGTGGAATTATTATAGATGCAAAATTTAGCGATTTAAATCAGGATGGCGGCGTAGAGTTGGTTGTTATAATACAGTCCGGGAATAATTCTGAATGGATAAAGGTTTTTGAATGGAACGGTTCAGGTTTTTCTTCAAATCAAAAATCAATTCGAAATGGTGCTCCCGGAACAGACAAGATTCGGCCATCAAACCTAACTTCATACTCAAATCTATTTTCTGTTTCTATGCTGTCCCCCTCCCGACGAGCCGATCTTTTTACCCTCCAGATTAAGAATGGGGTTCTCGAAAAATCAAACAGTCTTGCCCAGTCAGCCCCGCTGGTAAAAAATGGATACGGTCCTGTTTATACGGGTCTGTTTTCTGGTGAGGGCGAAACATTCGTTGCTCTCGTTAGCCCAGAGGGCAATGTTCTTAAAACGACTGTGTTTTCCGTGTCAACCCCGGGGAAAGAAATAGCCTCGGATATTCTTGTCGTAAACGGCGCGCGCGTTGTTCTTGGTCCGGATATCCAACCTTTTGATGAAGATAAAGATGGACAAGATGAGCTGTTAATCCCATTTGCTACGGGCGAAGTTTATGTTCTCGGTCTTACTGATAACGGACTAACTTTTACGGAAAGCCGCCTAAGTCAATCTGGGTTATTTGGAATGAAATCAGCGGCCGGGGAAATTGAGATCAACAATACTATTTTAGCCCGGATAGAAAATGGATTGTATGATTCCATCGCTGATGATACACAACCAGAGATAAACGATTCGCTCTTAATCCTCGTTTCAGACACACTTATGCTGGGCGACACATTGAATCTGTACCTATTGCCAGACTCTACATCGGACTTTTATAGTTTTAACTGGCGGTCCCTCCCTCCGCCCGGAATGAGCTTTAACCCCGACAGCTATACATTAAATTGGGTTCCAACCCGGGACCATGTCGGTGTGGTGGATGTTTCTTATGCGCTAAAAATGCGTCTAAGGGAAGAATTGATGAGTGGGGAAGACGCCTTTGGAGACACGCACCACATGCACCCCATATTGATGGGTAGCGATTCCTCTATGATCATTTTGGTGGGTGATACAATTAAACCGCCGGAACCCTTTATTCTAATACCTTCGCGTTTTCACAGAACAACAATTACAACAAAAGATATCGATGAAAAAGACCGCTTTGTTTTTGAGGGAGAAACACCTTTCGGCGCTAGTAGTGCTAATATAAATGGTGTCATCTCTGTTGGTGTTACCGTAGACCTAAGTGCGGTTAAACAGGACAAAACATCTGCCTTTAATTTTAAATCTTCGGCGGAAAAACCCGATTCTGTTGTAACTCTAACGTTAATCCACGATTTGGACAGCAATATTCTATACACCTCCCTTTCCCCCCCCTTGGATACTATCCCACAATCCTTTGACCCTGAGGGGATGAATACATCTTTCAACCAATATCCAGAATATTTTTTTGAAGGGTTTCCTTCAAGTTTAAGTTTGGAATCAGCTGGCACAGGGATGTTAACTCTTTTAAAATCTGACCAAAAAATATCTGGAAATATTTCTCTGTCTTCACCTCTTAATAACCAAGATCATGAAATAACCGTTTCTTATTATGGTGGTCGTCCTTACGCCATACGCGGAGAAGTTACTATTAAAGAAAACGGTTCCCACAAAACTCTGACGGAAATTGATTTTGACACCTCCTTTTTTCCCTTGCGAATTTTTACCTCTTTACAGAAAGCTTACCGGGATACATTCGTTTTTCATGCGGACTCAATTCCCGATACTCTGAAAGCAAACACAGATTTTCGAACTTTTTATTCTCCGGCCATTGAGCTACAAGATAAAACATCGGTTGACACCACTCATACAATAGCTTTGCCGACTAAAATTCTTGAATCAACCGAACCTATTCAATCCGATTCAATTCGTGTTGAGGCCGCATCTTCTGATTCAATGGAGGTTTCCCCGTTGGGTTCAATCGCTATGCCCCCCGATACCTTATCTGTTGCGCCCGGTGAACCAGCTCCGATCAATCCTAATTCAATCGTTCTTCCTGAAGCAGTGGCGGATAGTACATGAAAACTTTGAAACTCATTATTGCCGTCATCTTTGTTGTTCTTGCCAATCTTTTTGGACAGGGGTTAAAGATTACTCACATGGAAGGCACCTATGATTTGGATGGCGATGGCCTACAAGAGTTTGTTTCTGTAGAACTTGGCGTTTCAGTAAATAAAAAACTCTCAGTTATTCGTTATTATGAACTTGATGAAGATGGTTACCAAAAAATGTCTTGGGAGCTTGAAGCTCCCGATGGGTTGCTCGGAAGTTTTATCGATGTTGAATTGGGAGATTTAGATGGGGATGGTATTCCTGAATTAATCACCGTTTCAAACCTCGCTGAGCCAAACCAAGATGAGCTCCTTCAGCCTGTTGCTTTTTATTATTATTGGGATGGAGAGCGCTTCAGTGAAGAGGCTGGCAGCGTTCTAAACCTTTCCGGTGGCAGAAATTTTGTACGTGCACATAATTTTGTTCTCATGGATTATGATGGTGATATGGACCAGGAATTGGTCGTGTCGTTGGGTAGCCCATTGCGAGAAATTGTTATTCTTGATTTAAATGGCAACAATGAGTGGGTGGTGAAACAAACGGTTAAACCAAATGGGATGCGGTCAGGAATTGCCGCTATTTATGTTACTGTTGTAGATTGGAATAGAGACGGGTATGATGAAATAATTGTTTTATCTCCAGAGGGAGATGTGCTACGAACACAGCCTTTTTATAATATTGGATCTGAATTGGTCATGGGCGACGGACAGGAAACACCCATCCCTGGCTTAGACGGCTTAATCCCAACGGCAATTTCTGTAACAGATTGGGACAAAGATGGTACGGCTGATGTTCTGCTCCCTTTTTATAACGGCAATATTATTAGCTTAACTTTGGCAGATGATTATTTATCGGTTGAAAAATTGCCCATAGAGGGTGGGCCTCTTTCTGAAATGCGGGTCTCTGATTTTAACCAAGACTCCTATGATGACCTATTATTAGTGTCCGGTGACATGAATATCCTAACGCTGGCCTATGGTAGTATAGACGGTCTTGTTGACCCGGCAGAATATTTTACCCTAGAGGATGAGGACGAACTGGGATCACAGGTGTTTTCAGCGCTTCCAATTATTATGGGGGGTATTTATACCGGATCTGTTATTGCTGCCGGATGGAATGGATATGAAACAGATTTGTTTTTGACTCAACTTGGCCACGGCCCCAAACCAAAAAGGCCTGATGTGGCGGGCGCTCAGCCGCAAGGTCAAGACGTCCTTGATGTTTTTCCACATATTCCGAAAGATGAAATTTCTTTACCCCAAATTCCAAAACCACTCGAAACTATGGGCCAACCACTTCCTCGGGGCGTCTTACCAAGACACGTTTTAACCGTTAATCAATCTTTTGCATACACACTTCCCGAAGAGGAAAAGAAAGAATTTTACAGTTTCCGTTGGCTACAGCCACCACCCAATGGAATGTTTTTTCATTATGATTCCCGTTCAATTCGCTGGGTGCCCCACGAGGCGCAGCTAGGCGCTTACAAGTTGGCTTACCACGTTGAGCGAAAGCTGGGCGAAGAAGTAACACCAATGACAGCCAAAGAAGATTCTCTCCTGACATATAAAGTTGTTCCCAATCTTGAGGGTGACGATGAGCGTCTTTGGATTTATGTAAACGATCCTCCCATCATTGCCACTGAGCCGTTCGGGACAGAGTTTGTTGCTGGTGACACCTTTATATATAAACCCATTGTTTTAGATAGAAACCCCGACGTGTCTCTCAATTACCAACTGGAGGCCTCTCCGCAAGGAATGATGCTTGGTGAAGATGGCACATTGTTTTGGCAAACCGATTCTTCACATATTGATGTTTATGATGTTAGAGTGGTGGTTAGCGATGGCTTTGACCGCGCCACGCAAAACTTTTCTCTCTTTGCTCGGGCGGGTGTAAAAATTTTATCTGAAGCGCCACTGGACGCTACCGTGGATGAGCCTTACCGCTATAAAGTGGATATTTGGCGCCCCGACTTGGAGCATATCCTCGCTTTTGGTCTTACTGCAATGCCCGAAGGTATGTCAATTAACAAATCCGGCGTTATAACGTGGACACCTTTGGTTACTCAAATTGACACACAACGTTTTACCGTTCGGGTTAACCATGGCATTGCTATTGATTCTCAAACGGTTGCTGTATATGTAAATCATCCTCCCGTTGTTGAGGTGGCACCCTTGAGTATGAATGTTATTAATCTTGGTGAGGAATACCGTTTTCAATTGGACATTTCAGACCCGAACATAAAAGACGATCTAGTTTTCACCGCCCACGAAATGCCTGAAGGTATGCGCATGGATCCCTTTGGCGGTATGATTCATTGGGAACCCACCCAAACCAATGTTGATTTCTCGCACTTGATGATTGAGGTTGGTGATGGCCGCGTCACCCGATTGATCGAAGCTGATTTTTATGTTAATGCCCCAATAAATATTGTTTCAATCCCACCAATGCAAGGCGAGGTTGGCCAATCCTACCAATACCAAATAATGACATCGGACATGAACCGTGGCGCTTTACTACCCTACAATCAGGTGGTTCCCCTTGAGTTCACAGAAAATTATCGCATTTATTCAATCCAAATCAGTGATGATGTTTATATTGAAAATATTGACCGATATTTAATGGATTGGCAAAACGCCGAAACCGTTTATTTAACCGAATTTGAAGAAACGGACACCCTTTCATTGGAGGTTTCCCGTTTAAATTTAAAAAAGTATGTTCATTCGGTTTTTTGGGAAGGTGACCGATTAAACATTATTGTTGAATCCGTGGACGACCGGACCATTGCAATAAAAGATATTCTTTGGGAATTCTTCCAAGGAAACCGGGGGCGCCCCCCGAAGGTTATGGCTAGAAAATTGAGCCCCGTGAAATATACCCTTCTCGAGTTCCCCGATGGGATGGAGGTTGACGAATATACCGGAACAATATCATGGACGCCCACACCAGATCAAGTAGATAAACAACAAGTTTCATACCTTGTTTCAGATGGATATACAAAAGATGAACAGTCATTCCAGGTTTATGTAAATCATCCGCCTGTTATCGTTTCTAACCCGCCCGTTTCAGCAATGGTTGGTGAGGTTTTTAAATATCAGCTTCAAATAGATGATAAAAATGAAGATGCCAATTTATTGTTTACTTTAATCAAAGCACCCCAGGGTATGCAAATGAGTAAAGGGGGGAAGGTGGTCTGGGTACCAAAGTCTGGACAAATAAATGAGAATCAGTTTACTGTCCAAGTTTCGGATGGATATCAAAACGATTCGCAGAATGGAAAGGTTTTTGTCAATATAAATCCAAACATTATATCTACGCCGCGGCCCGTTGCCCTTACCGGACATCAATACAAATATCGGGTCGTGGCGGAAGATTTAAACAAAGACAAGGTCGCTTACAAAGCGGTGAAGCTGCCAAAATATTCCACTTTTAATCGAAAGACTGGCGTTTTAAATTGGAAACCTCGGCCCAATCAACGAGGGCCCAATGATATAATTTTAATCGCCATGGATGAGCGTGGTGCCGTTACATCCCATGAATTTCAAATCCATGTATTTGAAGACCCCAGTGCGCGTCAAATGATTAACACCGGGTGGCCGTTACTGCTTTCCTTTGTGGGTGTAATGTTTGCCTGGGGTATGTCTCAGATTTAATAAGTCTTAAAAGCCAATTATATCTAATAGTTTTTTTTCTGCCTTTGGGCTGAGTTTGAATTCTGCCCCAATACTATATAGGTCAAGACCAGATAGTTTTAATTGGGTCAGCTTCACCATGTCTTTTTCGGTTGTTACAACAATGTCGGCCTTTAGTTTTTGTTGTTTCCTTTTTACTTCTTCAATATCCGATTGGCTATAATCATGATGGTCTATAAAAGCCAATTCTCCAACAATTTTTAACCCTGCCATTTTTAATGTTCGAAGAAACCCTTCATGATCACCAACCGCAGAAAGAGCAAGAACCCTTGTACCGCCGGAAAAGTTTTTCTCCTCACCTTTGTGTGAAGTAAGATTTCCACTTTCCAGGGTGCTCCTGATTTTAGGAAGTTTTGATGCCCTCACTAAGTATCTCAAAAACGGTGCCGGTTTTTTAAGATTTGATTTTGTTAGAATTAATATGTGGGCACGGCGTAAATGGATCCATGGTTCACGCAAAAACCCATAAGGTAAAAGCTTGTGGGTTGATCGGGTATCTTGGCTATTAATGAGTACAATATCAATATCCCGCTCTATGGCCCGGTGCTGGAAGGCGTCGTCCATGATAATTACATCTGGTTTAAACCTATCCACCAAAAACATACCTCCCCGGTGGCGGTTTTCATCAACAACAATCGGAATGTTTTTTAGGATTTGCGCCATAAGAGACGGTTCATCACCAAAGTTTTCCCAATCTTTGGCCTGTGATTTTCCGTCCGTTACCATTTGTGTCCCTGCTGTTTTCCGTCCGTATCCACGACTTAAAACAGCAACGGATTTCCCTTTTTTAGAAAGGAGTTTAGCCAAATAGATGACGGTTGGTGTTTTCCCTGTCCCGCCGGTGGTAATGTTGCCAACACTTATCACTTTGGCTGGTAGTTTCCTTGACACAAAAAAGCCCCTGTTATAAAAAAAGTTTCGCCAGAACAAGATGCCCCAATACAACATTGCCAACGGAAACAGGGAGTACCGGTATTTTAGTTCAATCGGTTGCTTCCACGCCGACACGCCAGTGAGCCTCTTTTTCCAGTTTGTTTAAAGCTTCGGTTAGTCTTTTAGCACAGTCTTCAAATTTATCAGATTTATTAAAAATCATTGGTTCACCATAAAGTTGTACGGTTCGTCCAAACGGTTTGTTTAAATAAAAGGTGTCCCAGTTTTTAAAGGCCCAATGCTTGGTGGATTGTCCGGCAGCGGGAATTACGACGGCGCCCGTTTTCTGGGCAGCGCGAATTGCGCCGGCTTTTGGAACCTTTGCGGGGCCCTGGGGGCCATCTGGGGTAATGGCGACAACATGTCCGGGTGTTTTTAATGCTAACAACATATCATCATATGCCTTTCTGCCACCATCGGTGGAAGAACCCCGGATTAGTTTCCAGCCCATCCTTGTACCAATTCGAGCTACAATTTCAGCGTCTGGGTAATGGTTTCCAGCCATACCATAAAATTGGTGCTTGGCCAGATTCATAAAAACGGTTAAAAGGGTATTGTGCCATGAAGCAATTATAACGGGCTTTCCACTGTTAATTGCTGCTTCATAATAATGTTCACCCTCAACTTCCCATTTGTTGGTATAATAAAAAAACCGCAAAATGGATGGGCCAACTCGCTCTCCAAACCAAACAAGAAACCGGTTTTTTAGCCTTTTTTCGTTTTCGGGATTAGCCACTGTTTGTTCTTTTTAAAATAAAATCTGCAGCCCGAGAATACACGCCCGGTAATCCTAACAAGCGACGTACTTCTTCGAATCCGTTTAACATCGCTCTTCTCTTGTGTGAATGTTCTAATAATGGTTTTATAGCACCCACTAAATTATTAACGGTTACGTTTTTTTGTAAAAATTCCGGTACAATTTCTCTTCCAGCAATAAGATTAACCATCGCAATGAAGGGTGATTTGTTTAGTCTTTTGGCAATTAGTCCGGATAAAGAAGACAGTTTATAACACACAACCTCTGGGGTGTCTAAAACAGCACATTCTAACGTTGCTGTGCCAGAAGCTGTTAAAGCTACTGTTCCAAAGGCTATGGCGGCTCGTGTCTCCTCTTTTTCGACCAACATCTCCAGTTTTGATTCGGGAATTGTTACACCGCCGGCTTTCCCAACAATTACTTTAAGCTCTGGCATGTCACGGCGTAAGGCCGCGACCGTTTCAACAAAGACTGGCCAATGGCGATCTATTTCTTGTTGACGGCTTCCGGGTAAAAGAGTAAGAATTTTATCCGATTCTTTTAAGTTGTGCTTGTTTAAAAATTGTGCCTTACCTGCTTTTGGCTGTTCAATTTCTGAAAATGGATGCCCAACATAATTTGTAGCAACTCCGCGAGATTCAAACCAATCCTGTTCAAAAGGAAAAATACACAAAGACTGGTCTATATATTTATGAAAAGACTTTATTCTGTTTTCTTTCCAGGCCCACAGTTGAGGTAAAATAAAATATGTTATAGGAATGTTCAGCCCCTGGCAATTTTTTGCTAAACGCAGATTGAAACCGGGGTAGTCAATTAAAATAATCCTGTCTGGGCGCAACTCTCTTAATCTTCCAAGGGACTCTCCCATTACATTCAGCATAAAGGGTAGGTGCTTAATCACTTCTGAAAATCCCATAATTGCCAATTGATCTGAATGATACATTTTATCGAGACCTTCGGCCACCATCCCGTCTCCTCCGTGACCAACAAAGTGGGAAGAAGGCTCTACTTTTTTGATGGCGCGTATCAGGTTGGCTCCGTGTAAATCACCGGAGGCTTCACCGGCAACAATAAAAAATGTGGTTTGACTCAAATTAACCCTCGTTTTGATTCATGAACCTGAACCCGCCAGTCTTATGAAAAGAATTGAATCCTGAGGGAAATTAAAATCAGAATAAAAGAAACGTTTTGTAGTGTCCGTTTTTCGGTTTTTATGGTCTTCATTATTCCAGAGCGCTTTCGGGTATCTGGACTGTTCCACGGTGACAGCCGTGGAAAGATTGCCGGAACATTGGCTTTAAAATCAAGATATTCGGGGCCGAATAATTTATCCAAGGTTTCTTCCTCAAGAGAAATTATGAGTGAATATTGAATCAGAAAAAATGAAAAAGTTGTTGCTGCCATTAGCCAAACATTTGCAGCGCCAGCCATCATAACAATGCCCACATACATGAACATATTCCCCACATAAAGCGGGTTTCTTACAAAAGCATATGGACCCGACGAGCAGAGTGCCGGCGCGCCAACGTTCCTTGTCCTTGTTTCTCCGCCTGCATAGGATACAGCCCAGATTCGAATAAATTCTCCAATCAATAACAAGGAAAGACCGAAAGGTAAAAAGGCGTTCTCCGGTCTTGCAAAATAAACGATCATAACACCGATTGGAATTGGCGTATAGCTTCTGTATTTAAAGAAAAAGTTTCTAATATCCATTAATGTAAATCCTCAAGTATTTTATCATGAATTTGTATTGCAACATCCAAAGCGTTTCGCCCGTCTCGACCGCTTACAATTGGCGTCGCTTTTCCTTTTACAGATTCAATAAAATTCTGTAATTCCATTTTAAGGGCGTCGTGTTTTTTAATTGTGGGTTTTTCATAAAATATTTGTCGGTGTTTGCCGTCGGATTCAATTGGTGCAGACATTATTGCCGCTGGGTCCGATTCGTTGGCGTCCATCACCCTATAAACCTCTGTTAATCCAATCAAAAAATCGATTGTAATATATAAGTCCTGTTGAAATACTTTAATTTTTCTTACGCGATCCTTTGCAACCCGGCTGGAAGTAATACTAGCAACCGTGCCGTTTTCAAACCGAATCCTAGCGTTTGCCATATCTACTGAATCAGTCATAATAGAAACACCGCTGGCGTGGATGTGTTTTACTGGTGATTTTACGAAGGCGAGTACCAAGTCAATATCATGTATCATTAAATCAAGAACTACGGGAACGTCTGTTCCCCGGCTCATATAGGGGGCCAACCGCTGAACCTCTATGAATTTTGGGTTTATATCAAATTCAGATAGAGGTATCAAAGCCGGGTTTAGCCGCTCAATGTGCCCAACTTGAATAAGGGTCTTATTCTTTTCTGATAACTCGAGAAGCCAATCGGCTTCTTTAACTGTTTCGGTAATGGGTTTTTCTATAAAAACATGTTTACCATTTTTAATACAATCTTCGGCGACGTTTTTATGGTGTGAGGTGGGGGTTACAATTGATAGTGCGTCCGTCTTTTTAAGCAGTGACTTTAACGATTCAAAAGGTTTAGTATTAAATTTGTTCGCGATTTCTTTACATCGTTTTTGATCCACATCAAAAACGCCGACAAGATTAACATCTTTTAGGTGTGAATAGTGTTTGGTGTGGTGTTGACCAAGATGACCTACGCCTATCACGCCGACATTTATCATTTTATCTGTTTTGTTCATAATAATTGATTTAAAACGTGCGAAATTACTGCAGATAATTTATAGGATGGTATGGGTATAAATCCTTGCTTTTCAGCCCTTTCCTAGGCAATTTTCTGAGGATAAATCTGAGATTCTTCTTACTATTAACGCGGTATTCAATTATGAATAATAACATTAAGGCCGGGATTGGTCTGCTCGTTCCGGCAACGGCAGTTGTTGCTTTCTTTTTTTCAATCTTCACAGAAAATTATTTATTAGGCATCTTTCTGTCTATTTCTGGTGTTTTGGTCTGGTTCCTCTACACGGCAGTCATGGAAACCCAAATGCCAAGCGTCACGGGTAATATAATAATTTTATTCGGCGTTCTGCTTTCTTTTGCTGTTTTTTTAAACTATGGTTGGGAAAGAAACATGTTTGGTGGTTTCGTTTTTAATATAGAGGGGGGGGTGGGATCGGCTGTTTTGCTTTTTTTTTCTGTCCTTCTCGGTGTTTTATTTAAAAACAATACGCCTGTTTTGTCTACACCCGAAGGCTCTGATTCTGCATCCCTTTTGGTTCCCGAAATAAATTCCGCGCCAGAAGAGGTGGGTGGTCCGACCGAAGAAGGGTTAGACGATTCGGATCTTGGTGATGGGGGTGAGGGCTATTCTCCGAATGATTATGCAGACTATTATGAGGAATATTACCAAGATTATCAAGACGAAGAAGAGTAGGGGGTTTTTAATTTATCGCAAAGGATAATTCGTTTTTTAATTCCCCCACTAATGCGCCGAGCCGTTGGTCTTTTTTTGTCTTATTCCCCATAACCCTACAGGCGTGTAAAACAGTAGAGTGGTCTCTTCCTCCAAAATGCATGCCAATACTAACAAGCGGGGTTCCCAAAATTTCTCGACACAAGTAAATGGATATCTGTCTGGCCTCTGCAATTTCCATTTTCCTGCTCGCCCCAACAATGTCTCTTTCTTTTATGTGGGTTGTTTCTGATACTCGCCGAACAATCTCTTCAACTGTTAAATCTGAAACAACCTTTGATCCCAATCTTTCTTTAACAACTTTTTTGGCTAGGTCATAATCAATTTCTTTGTTTGACAAGGAAGAGTGGGCCAACAGTCGAATAATTGTGCTTTCAAGGTCTCTTACGTTTGATTTGATGTGGGTTCCTATCAGTTCAATTATATCATATGGAAGCTTTAGACCATTTTGCTCTGCTTTTTCCATTACAATAGCCACCCTTGTTTCAAAGTCCGGGGGTTGGATATCCACTGCAAGGCCAGATTTAAACCGGGATAACAGCCTGTCTTGTAAACCAACCATTTCACCGGGATATCTATCTGCTGTCATTACAATTTGTTTCCCAGCTTGAAACAATTCATTAAAGGTATGAAAAAATTGCTCTTGGGTTTGCTCTTTTCCTTGAAAAAATTGAATATCATCAATTAATAATATGTCTGCATTTCTATATGATTTAGAAAATTCAGCCGTTCTGTTTTTTTGAATTGATGAAATAAATTCTAAAGTGAATTTTTCACTGGAGGCACAAACGACTCTTTTCTTTTGTCTTTCATTAAAAACCTTATTGCCAATTGCGTGTAAAAGGTGGGTTTTCCCCATGCCAACACCACCATAAATAACTAGGGGGTTAAATGCTTGCTTTCCTGGCGTTTCTGCAACGCTTAACGCTGCTGCTTTTGCAAATTGGTTGTGTCCGCCCTCTATAAATGAAGCAAAATTATATTTTTCATTTAAATTAGCCTTTTTAATGTGGGGGGCAACCTCCTTTACGGAAGACTTTAGGTTTCCCTCTATATTGTTTTTAATCGATCCTTCTGGTGAAACTGTGTATTTAATAGTAAGCGGGGCCGGATAGAAATCAGCAGTTTCCTTTTGAATAACGCTTTTATAATGAGACTGTATCCATTCAAAAAAGAACTGGTTTGGAACTTCCAAAATAAGCTCATCGTTGTTAAACCCTATAGAGGCGATTGGATCAAACCAAGTTGAATAGGCGTGTGCAGGCTGGGTTTTTCGAAGGGATTTTTTCGCCTTTTCCCAAAGATCTAAATGGTTCATATATAAGTTTTCCACATGTTTTCCACAATCATATTAATCCCAATTTATGCCCCTTTTCTATTGTACAACAATTGTCTTTTTGCTTGTTTTGTAGTTATTTCTTCGTCCAATATTTTTTAACCATTTCCTTTGGTCTTTTTTAAGAGTTTGGGTATTTTCCCCGGCTAATTTTGGAGTAATAATGAAGCGTACATATCAACCAAGCAAAAGAAAAAGAAAAAACAAACATGGCTTCCGTTCGCGGATGTCATCGGTGGGTGGGAAAAAAGTGCTCGCTCGCAGAAGAAGAAAAGGAAGAAAGTCTCTTTCTGCTTAAGTCTCTCGCCTTATTTATGGGCATTATTAACAAAAGTCTCAATTCCATATTTATCGGAGCAATTAAGTTATACCAGATAACGCTATCGCCGTTTCTGGGCAACAATTGCCGGTTTCGCCCAACTTGTTCTCAATATGGAATTGGCGCTTTTAGGTCTTTACCTTTTCTAAAAGCAGTTTTTTTAACAACCAAACGGATTCTTCGCTGTCACCCTTTTTCCGGTGGCGGCATAGACCCTGTTCCTAAATAATATGGACAGAAAAACCCTTCTCGCCTTTAGCTTAATTGCTATTGTTTTAATTTTAACCCCCTGGTATATGAACTTTGTGGCGCCACAACCCGAGGCCGTTCCACAAGATTCGGTCTCTCAGGTTGGTTCTCCTTCGACGTCGGAGCAGCTTAAAAATGGCGAGTCCACCAGTTTGGGTCCCATTAAAAGAAGAACACCAGATAATGATGAAAAATCCATCGTTATAAATAATGGACTATTCACAGCAACTCTAAGTAGTGCTGGTGGAGGTTCCTTCTCTTCTTTTGTTTTAAATAACTATGGTCGTTTTGATTCAACATCTGTTAACACTATAGACACATTCAACAAAGAAAATCTTATTCTTGGTTTTATTTCCTTGGATGGTGACAATGTTTTGTTAAATAAAAATTGGGATTTGGCAGAATCTTCGAAGTCTATTTCAGTCACAGGTAAACAGCGGTCTGTCCTTTTTAGTACCGTGTTTGATGGTTATTTAATTAAAAAAATCTTTACCTTTTATCCAAACACCTATAAAATTGGTGTTGATGTCTCCTTTGAACAGCCTGAAAAATTTATTTCCAGGGGACAATACACTTTATCGTGGAGCGGTGGGTTGGCTCCATCAGAAAAAAACATCAAAGACGATTTCACCCATTTTAAGGGATACGCTTATTTGGGAGACGAGTTGCTTGAGCCAACAGCAAAAGAAGGCCTTACCACTCAAGAAAAACAAACGGGTAAAACAAACTGGACCGCCGTTAAAACCAAATATTTTATTTCCGCAATTATACCAGACGACCCCGGAGTTGGTGCTTCTGTCGTAGGAACAATGGATGAAAACCGACCAATCTTTTCAACGCATTTAAGACAAAGCACTTCTGCCCGCGGTGGTTTTCACCTATATATGGGGCCCTTGGAATATAGCCGAATTCGAAATCTTGGTGTTGATTTAGAAAAAACCATGGATCTTGGTTGGACTATTATTCGTCCCCTTGGGCGGCTCGTTACTTGGTCTCTTACCAAAATGCATAGCGCCATACCAAACTATGGCATTGTTGTAATTATCTTTGCTATTCTTGTAAAAATACTATTGAACCCGTTGACTAAAAAAAGTTTTCAATCTACTCGTAAGATGCAGGAGGTTCAGCCCGAGATTCAAAAGCTTAAGGAAAAATATAAAAATGATCAGCAAAAGCTAAGCAAAGCCCAAATGGAGCTGTTCAAAGAACGTGGTGTAAACCCTATGGGTGGTTGTTTGCCTATGTTGCTTCAAATGCCCATCCTTATTACCTTTTTCTCTGTTTTTCGTTCTACCATTGAGTTTCGCGGTGCGCCGTTTTTTGGCTGGATCACCGATCTTAGCACGCCCGACACCCTGACAACAATTGCGGGATATCCTTTAAACGTTTTGCCCTTTTTAATGGGTATTACAATGTTTTTACAGCAAAAATTTATGGCCCCCTCTGGTGGTGGTACCCAGCAAAAAGTCATGATGTATTTTATGAATGTTTTTTTCCTGTTTATTTTTTATTCTTTTCCGTCTGGATTAAATCTTTATTATTCTGTTTTCAATATTTTATCAATTGTTCAACAAAAATATCTTACTCCAGCGCCAGCCATAACCTCTCCCCCGCCAAGTAAACTAAAGAAAAAATGACAACGGGTGACACGATTGTTGCGCCCGCAACTCCCTTTGGTTATAGTGGCATAGCTGTTATACGCATAAGCGGTCCCAATTCCTTTAATTATCTATCCGCGCTTTCTGGTAAAAAACAGCTTAACGACCGCGAAGCCACACTCTCTTCTTTAAAAGATGGGTCTGGCTCTCAAATAGACCGTTGTTTATTTACGGCGTTTTTTGGGCCCAAATCATACACCGGAGAGGACCTCGTTGAGATTTCTACCCACGGAAACCCTGCTGTTGTTGAAGATGTGGTTAATGCCTTTTGTTCTCTTGGGGCGCGCCCTGCGAATGCTGGTGAATTCACAAAAAGAGCTTTTCTTAATGGTAAAATGGACTTACTCCAGGTCGAGGCCGTCGCGTCTTTAATTCACTCTAAATCTGCTGAAAGCGCCCGCTGCCAACAAAAGATTCTTAAGGGGTCTCTTTCAGTTATTATACATGAAATTAGGGACCGACTAATTTCTTTACTGTCTCGGTTTGAATATCAAATGGATATTTCTGAAGAGGATAGCGTTCCTGGTGAGAACAGGTCCGCCTTCAAGGAGCTCACTTCTATTTTGGTGGTAATAGATCGTTTTAAAAACAATTTTTATCTTGGTCGTCTTTTAAATCGTGGCGCTTCTGTTGTTATTGTTGGTAAAACAAACGTGGGGAAATCTACGCTCTTAAACCTTTTTGCTGGATCCAGCCGTGCGATTGTTAGCGACATTCCAGGAACAACAAGAGATACGGTTGAGGTGGAACTTTTAATGGGGGGAGCACCAGTCCTTTTTATAGACACTGCCGGTATCCGGGAATCTGATGATATAATAGAAAAAATGGGTGTGGCTAGAGCAAAAGATCAAATTAACAACGCAGATCTTATTCTTTCCCTTACCGACAAGCCTCATTCTAAACATTTGTCTCACAATAAAACCCCCGTGTTGAAAGTTGTTAATAAATCAGACACAAACCGCACAAAAACCGACGATGGCGTTATACATATTTCTGCAAAAAACAATAGCGGGGTGGCTTTGCTGAAAAAAGAAATTTCTGTTGCCTTAGGTATAAACAAGATTTCTACTGAAGAAATGTACTTGTCCACCTCTCGACAACACCGCGCCATAAAAAGATGCTCTTCTTCTATTAAAAAAGCTCTCGCTTTATCAAAACACAACACTGTCGATTTGGAGCTTTTGTCTTTTGAGGTTCGCGCCTCCCTTGATTCAATCGATACTATATTGGGGAAAACATCCTCGGAAGATATTTTAAACCATGTTTTTAGTACCCTCTGTGTTGGAAAATAGTTTCACGTGAAACACTTTTCAAAACAGTTTGACCTTATTGTTGTCGGCGGTGGCCATGCTGGTATAGAAGCCGCAGTTATTGCGGCCAACAAACAAAAACGCGTTGCTCTTGTTTCTTTAGACCTTGGCGCAATTGGTCGAATGTCTTGTAACCCCGCAATCGGTGGGCTGGCAAAAGGACAGATTGTCCGAGAAATCGACGTGCTTGGTGGCCTTATGGGAAAAATAACAGACCAAAGCGGGATTCAGTTCAAAATATTGAATAAATCAAAAGGCAAATCTGTTTGGTCTCCCCGAGCCCAGGTTGACAAGCGGCGTTACGAAAAAACCGTTTCTAGTTTAGTTTTAAATCATTCGCATATTACTATTGTTGAGGGGGAGGCGATTGATGTCCTTATAACAAATTACCGCGCGACGGGCGTCGTGTTGCGTGGCGGTCAAAAAATCCTTTCTTTGGCCGTGTTGCTAACCTGTGGAACTTTTTTAAATGGGCTTATTCATATTGGTCAAAAAAAGATTCGAGCAGGGCGAATGGGCGAAAGTGGCGCAGAGGGGATTACAGAGGCTCTTTCCTTAAGGGGTTTTCTAGCGGGTAGGTTAAAAACAGGGACACCTCCGAGGCTCGATAAAAGCTCAATTGACTGGTCGAAAACTTCGTTAGCTTTGGGGGACAAAACCCCAACGCCGTTTTCTTATCAGACAACCTCTTTTTCTCCGCCTAATATTCCTTGTCACACGGTCAGAACTGGGGCGCTTTGTAAAAACATTATAGCAGAAAATCTACACCAAAGCCCAATGTTTTCTGGAGACGTCAGTGGCGTTGGGCCTAGATATTGTCCCTCAATTGAAGACAAAATCCACCGGTTTTCACACCACGATTCCCACGCTCTTTTTCTTGAACCCGAATGGTTGGGGTCTGATCAAATATATTTAAACGGCTTCTCAACAAGCCTTCCAGAACATGTTCAGTTAAGCGCTTTACGCACAGTCTCCGGTTTGGAGTCTGTTCGTTTTTTTCGTCCAGGGTATGCCATTGAATATGATTTTTTCTCTCCTGCACAGCTAAAAGCCAACCTAGAAACAAAAGAGATTTCTGGCCTTTTCTTTTCCGGGCAAATCAACGGTACTTCCGGATACGAAGAGGCCGCAGCTCAAGGTTTGATTGCGGGAATCAATGCGGTGCAACATATAGATAACAACCCCCCTTTGACGCTCTCCCGAAATGAGGCATATATCGGTGTTCTTATTGATGATCTTATTACAAAAGACACACTAGAACCTTACCGTATGTTTACCTCTAGAGCTGAATATAGAATTCTATTGCGGTTTTCAAACGCACATTCTAGACTTCTCAAAAAATCGGAGAGATTTTCTCTTTTACCGCCCCCTTCAATTGAAAACGTAAAAAAGGCACTAAGCCTCTTGGGGGAAATATCGGATGCGCTTCATATTTCTATCTCACCGTTAGAAATAAACCAAACGTTGCAACGCCTGGGGGAGTCCCCGTTGGATCGGGCTGGGCCGGCAAAACAAGTATTAAAAAGGCCCTCTGTGGGTATACAAGACCTACCAAAGAGTCTTTTTTGTAAAATAAAAGAAAATTATAAGCTCTCACCGTTCTTGTTTGAAAGCTTTGTTGAAGCTGAGGCGCTTGTTAAATATAAAGGATATATAAAACGCCAAGATGATCATATAAAAAAAATGAAAAAACAAGAAACGCGGGCCATCCCTGCCCAGTTTAACTATCTTGGCATAAAAAGCCTTTCCAATGAAGCTCGAGAAAAGCTCCACCTGGTGAAACCGCAAACACTTGGACAGGCAATGCGCGTTTCTGGCGTTACCCCGGCCGACATTTCTGTTTTATCTGTGTTTTTAAGTTCCACCCAATAGTTTCACGTGAAACAATTTCGGGTTTTAACCTTTTGAATAGACGTTTTTTAAGGACCGTTTCTTCTTCTTCTGTTTTTCTTGATATTGTCTCAAGAATTAATCGTCGGCTTGGTTTTTCTCTTTCCATCAACAACCTTGCGGCTCAATCTGTTCTTCTTTCTGCCCTCTTAGATCAAACCGGTGGTCGCATTGGCGTTCTTTGTGATGACGAAGATATAGCAACGGCGCTTTCCGCTGATTGTTTTTCACTTTTAGGTGAGGATGTTAATCTCTTTCCCCTTCTCTATGACGACACTTCTTCTGTTCTTGGGTTTGTTTCTCAAAACCAGGTTTTGTTTACACGGTCTTTTAATGCGTTAACAGAATTACCCTCCGGTTTGTTTATAACCTCAACAAAAACGGCCGAAAAACGAATTTCATCTCCAGATAAAAACATCAAATCTTCTTTTGTTTTTTCAAAAGGTTCCTCCGTTGTTAGGGCTCTTGTTCTTAAAGGTCTTTCTCGTTGGGGGTATGAACAGGTTGACCACACCTCTGCGCCAAACACCTTTTCTACCCGCGGTGGTATTTTAGATGTTTTTCCGCTTTACGCCAACCACCCTATCCGTATTGAGTTTTTTGGAGATAAAATTGAGTCTATAAGAATATTTAATCCCGAGACACAACTTTCTGAGGGGGACCGTGACAATTTCAAGCTTTTACCCCCAGTTCTACGCGAAAAAGACTCTGTGGAAACTCTTTTTGATACGCTGGTTGGTTGTTGTGGTTTTGTGTTATACATATCTCAAAATGGTTTTTCTTTTTTAGGGGGTGAAAAACAAATCAACATCTACGTGGAGCCACTTCAAATTGAAACATCTTCTTCTGTGGTAAAACAAACAATTGTGGATAGTGCGTTGGGTGAAAACAATTCCTCAGATGTTTTTTTATTTAACCCTGCTTCGAGGGGTTTTTACAGATCTGATGAAATGGTTGAAATAAAAAGTTTTTTGTCGGGCGGTTTTAAAGCCCCGTCTCTCGGTGTCGCTTGTTTTGTTGTTCCTGGAAAAAAAAACTTAAAACCGCCTAAGTCTTCAGCTTTTTCAGGTGGGCTCCGCCATAAAAAAATATCGTCCTTGGTAGAATTGCGCTGGGGGGATCCCCTCGTACACCAAGATTATGGCATTGGTCTCTATCGTGGTTTAGAAACCATTGGCGACAAAAACAACCACGAAGAAAATATTAAAATTGAATATGCCAGCGGAGGTTCTGTTTTTGTCCCTTTGAATCGTTTTAATCGTGTCCATAAATACATAGGCCTTGGGGGTTCCTCACCAAAGCTCTCCCGCCTTGGGTCTGGGGCTTGGGAAAAACAAAAAGCTATAACCAAAAAGAGCGCGGCAGAGGTTGTTGATTATCTTATTAATTTATATAAAGCTCGCTCAACGCCTCGAGGGTTTCGTTATCTTGTTGATCGCGAATTAACTCAAAAACTTGAGGAGGGGTTTCCTTTTCAAGAAACAAAAGACCAACTTACAGCTATAAACGATATATACGAAGATATGGACAAACCCGCTCCAATGGATCGTCTTGTTTATGGAGATGTGGGGTTTGGTAAAACAGAAGTTGCGCTTCGCGCCTCCCTGCGAGCAGTTGTGTCTGGGCGAGCGGTCTTTTTTCTTTCACCGACAACAGTGCTTTCTGATCAACATTATATTACCTGCAAAAACAGGTTGGGATCTTTGGGTGTAAATGTAGAATTATTGTCACGGTTTAAAACAAAAAAAGAACAGTCTATAATTATAGAAAAGCTTCACAAAAACAAAATCGATGTTTTGGTTGGAACACACCGCCTTCTTGGGGAAGATGTTCCTACGGAAAATCTCGGCCTACTAATTATTGACGAAGAACACCGTTTTGGCGTTAAGCATAAGGAAAAAATTCGCCGGTTTAAAAACCGCGTTGACATCCTTACTCTTACAGCAACCCCAATACCCAGGACACTTCAACAGTCTTTAGTTGGAATTAGAGATACTTCAAAAATTGAAACACCGCCCCGCGAAAGACTCCCAATACAGACTTATGTAAAACAGTTCGAATGGCCTTTTGTGATAGACTCAATAAAAAAAGAAATAAACCGCAACGGACAGGTTTATTTTTTACACAACGACGTTAGTGGTTTGCCTTTTTATCTTGAAAAAATACAGTCCTTTTTTCCAAATGCGTCGGTTGCAATTGGGCACGGTCAAATGCCGAGCCGAGATTTGGAAAAAACCATTCTCAGTTTTTTTAATGGAAAGATTGATATCCTTTTGTGTACAACTATAATTGAATCAGGATTGGACGTTCCCAACGCAAATACAATTATTATTAACAATGCGCAGATGTTTGGCCTTGCCCAGTTATATCAAATCCGAGGACGTGTTGGTCGAGGTGAGATTCGGGCTTTTTGTTTTTTATGTATTCCAAAAGAAACAAAACTTTTTCCTGATGCTTATCAGCGGTTAAAAGCGATTGAACACCACTCTGCCCTTGGGTCAGGGTATAATATTGCAATGAAAGACTTGGAAATAAGGGGCGCTGGAAATTTGTTTGGGTATGAACAAAGCGGACAAATATCAAAAGTGGGTTTTGAGTTATATAACAAAATCTTAACTCAGGAAATTCAAAAAAAGAAGGGCGTTGAGGATGATAGTAAAAAAGAGAAAGCAAAGATTGTTTTCGGGGGCTCTGCGCAAATTGAAAAAGATTTTATGCCTTTAGTTCAAGATCGTTTGTATTTCTACCAAAAGCTGTCCAGCGAAACAACTGTCTTTGGGTTAGAAAAAATTCGCTCTGAGCTCCGCGACCGATTTGGTCCTATTCCAAAAGAAACAGAAACGCTTTTTAAAATCACACAAATTCAGTGTTCTCTTTTTCCGTATCCCATTTCAAAGTGTAACCTTGGCCCTTCGTTTACCTCTTTTGTTCTTGATGCTGTGCCCAACGAAAAAGATCCGCTGGCTTTTTTTGTTTCGCTTCAAAGGGTGTTAAACGAGTCTTTCTATGTTTTTAAAATTGAACCCTTAAAATCTGGTTCGCTTGTTGTTTCTATTGAAACCAGCTCAACCGGTGAATCTTTTTCTCTTGCGATGCAATTCCAAGAATTGTTTTCACGGGTATTGTCTTCGTAATTTAATGAGTTGTGTTTTTGGTTAAAAACAATTCATTGGGTATCCTTTGAAATTTCGCCGAAACCTTGGTGTGTTTTTGGAGTATAAACCAACCTTAAAAACCAACGGTTTCTTTTGTTTTTCTGTCCAATAAAAAGGTTTTCATGAAAAAATTTAAGCGCATATTTCTTTTTATATTTAGTCTTTCGTTTGTAGTTCCACAGCTGGGCGAGGTAAATACCTCCAATGACGAACCCCTGTCTATAAAAGAAAAAAAACACCTACAAGCTATTGATGGCCTCGCTGTTATGGTTGGAAACAAAACTATCTTGAAAAGCGATATAAACCAAGCCCTGTCTATGGTTATTATGCAACGACGTCTCAATCCCCAAACAGATTTAGATAAAATTCAAAAACTAAAAGCAGAAATAACAGAAACAACTATAAACCGCAAGGTTGTTTTGGTAATGGCTGAGTTAGATTCTATAGAAGTTCAAGATAAAGAGGTTGATCGCTCTCTTGAGGAACAGGTCAACAACATTGTTGCCCAAGCTGGGAGCGAAGAAGCGGCAGAAAAAGCTTTGGGACAGCCTTTGCGTACCTTCCGTCGTGAATATTGGTATGATATAAAAGATATGATGATTACTCAAAAATATCAACGAGAGCTAATTGGTAAAATATCCGTAAACAAAAAAGACGTGCGTTCTTTTTTTGAAACATACAAAGACAGTCTTCCTTTTTTCCCCACAACAGTTAAGTTGCGCCACCTTCTTATTAAGGTAGAACCAAACAAAACACAAATAAACAAAACAACAAACCTCTTAAAAGAGCTTCGCCAAAACATTTTAGATAAAACATCTACTTTTGAAAAGCTCGCTTCAGAATATTCTCAAGATCCTGGATCAAAAAACAGTGGTGGTTCGTTGGGTTTTGTTCGTCGCGGAAACCTTGTCACTGAGTTTGAGTCTGTCGCTTTTACGCTTAATCCCGGAGAAATAAGTATGCCTATTAAAACAGAATTTGGGTATCACATTATAGAAACACAGGAAATTCGCGGTGATAAAATAAAGGTTCGCCATATTTTAATGAGTCCGCCATTAACAGACAACGATGAAACAGCTGCTTATAATATTGCGGTTTCCTTAAAAGATTCTTCAGAGACACTTTCCGCTTTTATTTCAACAATTAAATCTCGCTCTATGGACGATCAAACCAAAGAAAACGGTGGTGCTCTTGGTTGGATTGACCCGGGAACATACCCCGTTCCTGAGATTGGAATGGTTCTCGACCGGATAAACCAAAACGAGTGCGCTGGTCCTGTTCGCTCTGAATTTGGTTACCATTTATTGTGGGTGGAAGCTGTTAAAGCGGGTGGTGAACCCGACATTCAAAAACACTGGAACAAAATAGAGGTGCTTGCTTTAAACAAAAAACAGGGGGATTGGTTTTCTAGTTGGGTTAAAGAATCTCGAAAAAAACTCTTTATAAACATTCTTAACTGAACATCTTTCCACAGTTTCCACAGTTTTTTTCCACATTCAAAAATATGTGATTAAAATAATTAGATGAAATTTGTTTTTTGTTGAAATCTTTTAGTTTTTCCACAATGTTTTTTTTATTATCCACATGAAGTTTTGGATTAAGTCTTTATTGAAAAGTGCTTTTATTTTTCACCTTTCTTCTTCTTCTTTCTAATTATATATACCTTATCCACACTATTATAAATATTCTCTATAGTAATAAAAATTTTTTATTTTAAAAGACACTTTCTTCTGACGGAAATTCGCTTGTTAAAACACGACATTTTTGGTAATGTCATTAGATTTTTTTGACACACATTTTATTGATTTAGTCAGTATTAATTTTCAGGAAAAAAACATGAAACTCTCTACTTCGAAAACAGAACTTCAATCTGCTTTACAAAAACTATCTAAAGCAACTCCAACGAGATCTACATTACCCATTTTAAGTAGCGTTTTGTTTGACGTTCAAGAAAACAACACTGTATTAAGAACAACAGATCTTGAAATAACTATTATTGTTAACCTTCCAACAAGTATTGAAAAACCGGGAAGTATCGCAATCCCACTTCAAACTTTACAAGATATAACAAACGAACTTCCAGAAGACGCAAGAATAACTCTGAGTGCAGATGAAAATAATAAAATAGAAATAATAACTGAGGTTGGGTCTTATAATATAATGGGAAAACCTTCAGAAGAGTTTCCCGCTATTCCAGAGGTTGACAACCGTAAGTCGACAGGTGTGTCTGTAGATGCCCTAAAAGATATGATTTCAAAAACAGCTTTTGCTGTAAGCCGTGATGAACTAAAACCAGCATTAACAGGGGTTCTTTTTCGCTTTGGGAAAAAAGAACTAACAGCGGTAGCTACAGATGGCCATAGATTGGTGCGATACACTCGTAGTGATTATTCAGCAGACGAATTCTCTGGTGACGTAATTGTGCCGCGAAAATTTTTAAGTATGTTATCGGGCGTGTTGGGGGAGGGGGAATCAATTCAAATGTGGATGGGTGATAACCACATGACAGCAGCAATTGGAGAAGACACTTATTTTACTAGAATTATAGACGAGAGGTTTCCTGACTTTGAAAGCGTTATACCCAAAGACAACGACAGAGAGCTTTCTGTAAATCAAAACGTTTTATTATCGGCCGCGCGACGAGTTTCAATATTTTCGAATAAATCAACCCACCAAATAGCTTTAAGATTAACAAAAAATAAAATTGAATTAACAACAGAGGATCCAGAAAAAGCATCTAAAGCGCAAGAAAAAATATATGGAGAGTTTAGTGGGGACGACTTGGTTATAGGGTATAACGCATCATATTTAAAAGACATTTTATCTCATATTGACAATGAAACGGTTATAATTAAACTTAAAACACCAATTAGCGCTGCCCTTTTTTATCCTGGTACGCAAGGTGAAAACTCAAACCTAACCATGCTTCTTATGCCAATCCGTTTAAACGATTAGGTTTTGAAATAAAGACAAAAAGACATGCCGAAAAATGGTATTATAGAAAAGAAAGTTTGAAACCGTGATGCCGGTCGACAGAATTCAAATGGTTTCATTTAGAAACCACAACAAAACAGACATGAGGTTTAAGTCGGGCATTAATGTAATATGGGGAGAAAACGGAGCAGGAAAAACCTCGGTTCTAGAGGCTGTTTACCTGCTTTCGATTGGAAAAAGTTTTAAAACAAACAGAACTGTAGACACAATAAAATACGATAAAGAAATCTTTCGAGTAGAAGGGGTTTTTTCAACCAAAAACAAAAAAGATAAAATCAGCTTTAGCCAATCAAAAGATAAACGAAAAAAAATTAAAATTAACAACAGGGAAGTAAAAACAGTAGAGCTTGTAGGAAAAAACCCGGTTGTGCTTCTTTCACCGGAAGAGCAAAACACAACAAAAGGGGCCAACGGTGACCGCCGAAAATATTTTAATAGACTTTATTCTGTGGTATCGATAAGTTTTTTTCAGAACTTATCCAGTTATACAAAAATCTTAAAACAGAGAAACGCTTTATTAAAAAATAAAACAGAAGACTCAAGCCTTGATGTTTGGGACGAAAAACTGGCTGAGCACGGCGCGGGTGTTTGGAAAGAAAAAGAAACGATGGACGAAAAATTTAAAGAGTGTTTAAAAAAAATATCTAAACTATACAACAAAGAAAGTGTTGATGTTTTATTAGAGACAGAAGAAAAGAAAAAAAACAAAGCTTTGTTTTTAATAGAACTTAAAAAGGCGCGGAGAAAAGATAAAATTGTCGGGCGTACATCTGTGGGGCCTCACAAAGACGGTTCCACTTTTCTGTTTAACGGGAAAAACCTCAGAAGTTTTGGGTCTCAAGGTGAGCATAAAATAGCCTTAATTTTAATTAAACTTGCAGAATATATGTTTATATGTGAAGAAAAAAAGAAAAAACCAACCCTTCTTTTGGACGACCTGTTCGCAAAGCTGGATTTTGAAAGAAGCGACGCCGTTTTGGCGCTACTTAACAAAAACACACAAACAATAATTACAAACACAGATTTGGTTGATATAAAAAACCACGGCATTAACCTTGAAGATCCGAACAACTGCGGTTTTTATTTAGAGCGACCGTGCAGCAATTAAAAAGCATTTTAAACCGGTTTTTAAAAAAAGAAGGAATAGAAAAAGGAGTAAACCAAAACAAAGCCCTTCTCATTTGGAATGAAACCGTAGGAAACACAATTGCGGAAAACACAATTGCGGAAAAAGTAGAACACGGGATCCTTACAATAAAAACAAACAACCCTTCGTGGCGCCAAGAATTGCTTTTTAAAAAACAAGAAATAATTGAAAAACTGAATCACAAACTCGGTGAAAATACAATAAGGGAAATTAAATTTATATGAGCGAAGCACAAAATAAAACAAACTACAACGCAGAGAACATTAAAGTATTAGAAGGCCTTGAGGCGGTAAGAAAACGCCCAGCCATGTATATCGGTGACGTTGGTAAGCGCGGCCTTCACCACCTTGTTTACGAAGTTGTAGACAACTCAATTGACGAAGCTTTGGCAGGGTATTGTACAAAAGTAATTGTTACTTTCAACTCCGACGGGTCTGTTACCGTTGAAGATAACGGTCGCGGAATTCCAGTAGATATCCACAAAGAAGAAAACAAACCCGCCGTAGAGGTTGTTATGACAATTCTCCATGCCGGAGGAAAATTCGACAAAGGATCGTACAAAGTTTCGGGCGGTCTTCATGGGGTTGGTGTTTCTGTTGTTAATGCACTTTCGGAGTGGTTGTGGGTAGAGGTCAAGCGGGATGGGAAAATTCATAGACAAGACTATAAAATTGGGGACCCTCAAAATAAACTCAAAGTTACGGGGTCCGCCAAAAAGACCGGCACAAAAGTCTGTTTTTATCCCGACAGCACCATTTTTAACACAATAGATTTCGAGTATAATATTATTGCAGAACGGCTTCGGGAACTAGCATACCTAAATAGTGGGCTGGAAATTGTTTTGCGAGACCAGCGGGTGGAAAACGGAGAATCGGATTCCTTTAATTTTCGAGGGGGCCTCAGTGATTTTGTTAAATATTTAGATGAAAACAACCACCCTCTCCACAATAAAATTATAACAGTTAACAAAGAAGATGGCGAAGTTCCTGTGGCTGTTGCTTTGCGATATGGAAACACTTATAACGACAACATTTTAACCTTTGTGAATAATATTAACACCATTGAAGGAGGAACACACCTTTCTGGTTTTAGGTCCGCGCTCACAAGGGCAATGAATAATTACGCAATAAAAAACAACCTAATTAAGGCAAAGAAAAGTGAAAAAATCTCACTATCTGGAGAAGATTTTAGAGAGGGTTTAACGGCTATTTTAAGCATTAAGGTAGCGGAACCGCAATTTGAAGGCCAAACAAAAACAAAACTAGGGAATGGTGACGTAAAAGGAATTGTGGACACAGTTGTTTATGAGGGCATCTTGGATTTTCTTGAACAAAATCCATCAATCGGTAGAAGAATTATTGAAAAAGCCCTTTTAGCGGCAAGAAGCAGAAGCGCCGCAAGAAAAGCCCGTGAACTCATTCGTCGCAAAAGCGCCCTTGGTGGTTCGTCCCTACCCGGAAAACTAGCCGATTGTTCTAATCGAGACCCTGTTTTTTGCGAACTATATTTGGTGGAGGGTGACTCCGCGGGCGGATCGGCGAAACAAGGAAGAGACAGAAGAACGCAGGCAATTTTACCGCTTCGCGGTAAAGTAATTAATTCAGAAAAAGCTCGAATTGATAAACTTCTTTCTAACAACGAAGTTCAATCTATGATTACTGCGCTAGGAGCAGGTTTCGGTGGGTCTGAAGATGAAAATGGAGAAAGATCCGTAGGTGATTTTGATGTTGATAAGCTTCGTTATCATAAAATTATTATTATGACCGATGCGGATGTTGACGGATCTCACATTAGGACACTTCTTCTAACTTTCTTTTATAGGAAAATGAAAGAAGTTATCGATGGCGGGTTTCTTTATCTTGCGCTACCACCCTTATATCGACTATCCCAGGGAAAAAAAGAAGCCTACGCGTATGATGATAACGAAAGAGATAGAACAGTTGAACGAATGAAGAAGGACAATAAAAACACAAAAGTGGGAATCCAAAGGTATAAAGGGTTGGGAGAAATGAACCCCGGACAACTTTGGGAAACAACCATGGATCCAGAACGTCGAACACTTTTACAGGTTACAGTTGAAAGCGCTGGAGAAGCAGCGGAAACATTTCAAAACCTTATGGGACATGACGTGGAAGCGCGCCGAACATTCATTGAAAAAAACGCAAAATTTGTCGTCAATCTTGACGTTTAAAAACTTAGGAATTACTTATGGTTGATTTTAACAGAGACAACACACTTCCCCGCGACATTGTAGATGAAATGCGGGAAAGCTACCTTAATTATTCAATGTCCGTTATTGTATCTCGGGCATTACCAGACGTTCGGGATGGGTTGAAACCTGTTCATCGCAGGATCCTCTTTGGTATGAGCGAACTGGGATCAAGTTGGAACCGGCCATATAAGAAATCAGCCCGTATTGTGGGTGATGTCTTGGGTAAATACCATCCTCACGGTGATAGTTCTGTTTACGACGCCCTGGTGAGAATGGCTCAAAGTTTTTCAATGCGTTATGAGTTGGTAGACGGCCAAGGAAACTTTGGTTCCATTGATGGGGACAATGCGGCGGCCATGCGTTACACTGAATCGCGCATGACAAAACTTACTAGCGAAATGTTGAAAGACTTAGAAAAAGACACAGTAGACTGGGCTCTTAATTTTGATGAAACACTTAAAGAGCCCACCGTGTTACCATCGGCGGTACCAACGTTATTGGTGAATGGCTCTGAGGGCATTGCTGTGGGGATGGCTACAAAAATCCCACCCCACAATCTTATAGAAGTCATAAACGGCTTGGTTGCATTAATAAACAAAAAGGACATAACCACTGACGAATTAATGGAACACATAAAAGGCCCAGACTTCCCAACTGCGGGGCTAATTATGGGAATTGACGGTTTAAAGCAAGCCTATGAAACGGGTCGGGGAAAAATAAAAATGCGAGCCCGCGCGCATATTGAAACAAACAAAAACGGAAAAAACAGTATTGTAATTACAGAGGTTACCTACCAAACCAATAAAGCCAACTTGGTTGAAAAGATTGCTGACTTGGTTCGTGATAAAAAAATTGTAGGAATATCAGACCTTAGGGATGAGTCAGATAAAGACGGTATACGTGTTGTGATAGAGACGAAAAGAGACGCTGTTCCAGAGGTTGTATTAAACCTGTTATACAAACACACACAACTACAAGACACTTTTGGTATTATCCTCCTCGCTTTAGTAAACGGTGTTCCCAAAATAATGCCAATTAAAGAAATTTTGAATCATTTTGTGGATTTCCGCCACAGTGTAGTTGTTCGACGAACCGAGTTTGAACTAAAAGAAGCAGAGGCAAGAGCCCACATTCTTGAAGGGTTAAAAATTGCCCTTGATAATATTGATGAGGTAATCGTGATTATCCGGGGAAGCAAAGACCCACTTCAAGCCAAAGAAGGTCTTATGAATGGTTTCAATTTATCTGAAATTCAATCTCAAGCAATTTTAGACATGAGACTCCAAAGGCTCACAGGTCTTGAGGTTGGTAAAGTTGTGGCTGAATACAAAGAAATGATTAAAATTATTTCCAACCTAAAAGGAATCCTTGAAAACAAAAACAAGCGGATGGAAATTATTAAATCTGAATTAATTAATGTTCGGGATCAATATGGAGATGAACGAAAAACAGAGATTATACCCGTATCTACCGATTTTTCTATGGAAGATATGATTGCGGAAGAAGAAGTTGTTTTGACGATTACCCATCAAGGGTATATAAAAAGAACAGCCTTAAACACATATAGGACTCAACGCAGGGGAGGTCGGGGTGTTCAAGGCGCTATGAGTAAAGATGAAGATTTTGTTCAACATCTTTTTATTGCCAACACACACAACTATATGCTTTTTTTCACAGATAAAGGCAAATGTCACTGGTTAAAAGTTTACGACATCCCTCAGGGTGGACGGGCAACCAGGGGGCGCGCTGTGGTGAACTTAATTGAATGTGAACCGGGAGAAAAAGTAGAAGCTTTTGTAAGTGTAAAGGACTTTGATGACGATCACTATGTTGTAATGGCAACACAAAAAGGCATTGTTAAAAAAACCGTTTTATCTGCCTACGGAAAGCCTCGAAAAGGCGGTATTTATGCCATTGATATTCGCGAAGGGGACAAACTTATTGAAGCAAGAATCACAAACGGCGAACACGATATTCTTCTTGGAACTTACGAGGGTAAATCGATTCGTTTTTCTGAAAACAATATTCGACCAAGCGGACGAAAAACCATGGGGGTAAAAGGCATAAAACTAAGCACCAAAGAAGATCACGTGGTCGGGATGCTTGTGGTGCGTCGTGAAGGAACAATCCTTGTTGCCACAGAAAAAGGTATGGGCAAACGTACAGATGTAATCCAGTACCGCACTCAAACTAGGGGCGGAAAAGGCGTTATGACCATGCGCTGTACTGACAAAACCGGAAAAATGGTTAACATAATGGAAGTTGTTGATTCAGACGACCTTATTATTATTACAGACTCTGGTGTTTTAATGAGACAACCGGTTGGGGCTATTCGAACAATCGGTCGTGTAACTCAAGGTGTGAAGCTTGTTAAGTTAGACGATGGCGCGAGTATTTCATCTATTACCCGTGTTATCAGTGAAGAGGCTGCAACGGGAGACGAAGAACCTGATGACAACCAAATGTCGATTGATGACACCGACTCCGACACCGGGGAGGCATGAGTCTTAACAACAAGTTAGATAACATTAGACTTAGAATTGACCAAGCACAAAAACGGAGCGGTTTTAATCATCCCGTTCGTTTTGTAGCGGTAACAAAAACACACCCTTTTTCTACAATTGAAAAATGTTTTAAAGCCGGAATAACAAGCATTGGAGAAAATAAAATTCAAGAAGCCACTCAAAAATTTAAAGCACTTGAATTAATCCCGGGTTTAGAAAAAAGGTTTATTGGAAACCTTCAGTCAAACAAAGTAAACAAATGTTTAGACCTTTTTGATGTGATAGACTCGGTAGACTCGGTTAGGTTGGCCTCCAAGATAAATAAAAGAGCCGCGCTGTTGGAAAGAAACGTTCCAATTCTTTTAGAAGTAAACACATCTGGAGAAACTCAGAAACATGGGTTTCAACCGGAACAGTTAGAAGAAATGCTTTCTTGTATTGAAAAAAGAAATTTAATAGTAAAAGGTCTTATGACTGTTGGGCCTAAAACAAAAGATAAAGAAAAAAAGAGAGCATGTTTTGCTTTGTTGCGAGAACTACGGGACTCAATGAAACAAAAAAGTCTGGTTGACTTGTCTATGGGTATGAGTGGAGATTTTGAAATTGCAGTTGAAGAAGGAAGCACAATAGTGAGAGTTGGAACGGCGCTTTTGGGCCCAAGGGAAGAATGATTCCCTCTATTTATTTATGCGGCAAAGAAGTGGCTACACAGTTAAATCTAACGTCCCAAAAAGTCCACTTAGGCCACGGACAAAACATAAAGTATGGTATAAAGTTTTTTTGGCCAGAAAAATTTCACAAAACGTGTGTTTCCCCGAAAACATTCATCAGCCTAAAGAAAGAAATAAAGACCAAAGAAATATTAATCATAGACAGGGTTTTTGTGTCTAATAAATTTATCATAATTTCAGACCACATTAATCGATCTGGAAAAAATTTCCTCAGGAAAAACACACCCCATAAAGACGGGCCAACCTTTCCTGATATTACACAAATTTATTCGAACAACAACAAAGAAACCGTAACCACAGTTGGTCCTGATAAATTTGAAAAACATCTTTTTTTTGGGACAAACAGAGTATCAGAAAAAATAGCACCAATTTCAATCGTTTGGAGCTATGTTGGCATGAAAATTCAAGCAATAGGATTGGGAGATAAAATCAATAACGTCCCACAACTAATTAAAGAACTAGAAAATTTTAGATAAAATGAAAAACATTTATATAACCCTGACCTTTATTGCCCTGATAGCCTGTTCTAGCCCTAACGATAAAACTGCGACAGCAAACATTCTCCCCAGAAGCGGGAGCAGCGTTACAGGAGAAGTGGTATTTACAGAAAGAAAAGGAATTGTTAGCGTTGAAGCTAACATTTTTGGCGTTGGTGCAGGACCGGTTGCTGTTCATATACACACCATAGGGGACTGTAGCTCAGATGATGGGAAATCCTCGGGTGGCCACTGGAACCCAACAGAAGAGAACCACGGAAAATGGGGTGTAGCGCCCTTTCACAGTGGAGATATTGGCAATATTAAAATTGACGACAGAGGAAAAGGGAAAATATCCATAACAGATAAATCTGGTCGCTGGTCAATTGGAGGTTCTCCGGAAACAGATATTATAGGAAAGGCGATAGTGGTACACGTTGGGATGGACGACATGGCATCCCAACCCACCGGAGCCGCGGGCGCAAGAATTGGTTGTGGTGTAATAAAAAAGAGATTCACTAAAAATTAAAACAAACCTAAGAAAGGTTGGCGACAAATTCAATCCGGTTTTTATAAAAAAAGTGTAATTTCCCCGCCTCTCCTTAATAGATAATTCGAAAAATGGCGGAAAATTATAAAGACATAGATTCGCTCGAGACTAAAGAGTGGATAGAATCCATTGAAGATGCGCTAGAAGAACACGGGTACGAGCGCACCCGGTTTCTTTTAGAAACACTCATTGATTTTGCCCAATCAAAAGGCGCCCGACTACCCTTTAATACAAGCACACCGTTCGTAAATACAATTTTACCCGGCCAACAGCCGGAATATCCAGGCAATCGCGATATAGAGCGCAAAATAAAATCAATTGTTCGGTGGAATGCTATGGCGATGGTAACAGCTGCCAACAAAGAAACACCCGGAATCGGGGGACATATTTCTACATTTGCATCTGCCGCCACACTGTATGAGGTTGCTTTTAATCATTTTTTTAAGGGGGCGGAACACCCCAACGGTCAAGACCTTGTTTACTTTCAAGGCCACGCCTCTCCAGGTATGTACTCTCGGGCTTATTTGGAAGGAAGGCTTGACAGCAAAAAGCTTTACAATTTTAGACGGGAATTATCAAAAGAGGGAGGACTGTCCTCTTATCCGCACCCTTATCTTATGCCTGATTTTTGGCAGTTTGCTACTGTATCAATGGGCTTAGGGCCTATAATGGCAATTTACCAGGCGCGCTTTATGCGCTATATGATAGACCGGGGTTTTATAGAAGAAACAGATCGAAAAATTTTTGCGTACCTTGGGGACGGAGAAATGGATGAACCCGAATCTCTTGGCGCCCTTACGTTGGCCTCCAGAGAAAACCTGGACAATCTTGTTTTTGTAATTAACTGTAACCTACAAAGGTTAGATGGTCCTGTTCGCGGAAATTCGAAGGTGATTCAAGAACTTGAAGGTGCTTTTCGTGGTGCCGGATGGAACGTTATTAAAGTAATTTGGGGCGCCGATTGGGATAAATTATTAGAAAATGATCACAACGGGTTATTATTAAAACGTCTGGATGAAATTGTTGATGGCGACCTATTGAAGTATGTGGTAGAGGGTGGAGCTTATTTCCGAAAACATTTTTTTGGGAAATACCCAGACCTACTAAAAAAAGTAGAACACCTTTCAGACGAAGAGCTAGAAAAAATGAAACTGGGTGGCCACGACTCACTAAAGGTTTATTCTGCATACAAAGAAGCGGTGGATTTTAAGGGAAAACCAACAGTTATTTTGGCCCGAACAATTAAAGGGTATGGCTTGGGCGAAGCAGGAGAAGGCCGAAATATCACCCACAATCAGAAAAAGCTCAACGAAGAAGAACTCCTTCTTTTTAGAGACCGTTTTAATATACCCATGTCCAACGAAGAAGCGATGAAGGCTCCTTTTTATCGGTTTAAAAAAAATAGCGTTGAATATAAATATTTAAAAGAGCGCCGGGATTTTCTCGGCGGCCCCCTCCCTATCCGAACGGATAAATCAGCCCCACTACCCATTCCAGATATATCGGTTTTTAAAGAACTAATAGAAGGAACCGGGGAGCGAGAAATTTCCACGACGATGGCATTTGTTCGCATGTTAACAATTCTTTCTAAGGACAAAACTATCGGAAACCACATTGTGCCGATTATTCCCGACGAAGGGCGCACCTTTGGAATGGAACCCTTGTTTCGCCAATTGGGGATATATGCTCACAAGGGACAACTGTATGACCCGGTAGACTCAGACCAATTTTTATATTACAAAGAAGCCAAGAACGGCCAGATTCTTGAGGAGGGAATAAATGAAGCGGGTGCCGTTTCCTCTTTTATCGCAGCAGGAACAAGCTATAGCAATCACGGTGTTAAAATGATTCCTTTTTATATTTATTATTCGATGTTTGGTTTTCAACGTGTTTGGGATTTTATTTGGGCAGCCGGCGACATGCGTACTCGCGGATTTTTGTTGGGCGGGACAGCAGGACGGACAACATTAAACGGAGAAGGGCTTCAACATCAAGACGGACATAGCCATTTGGCTGCGGCCGCTACACCAAACATTAAAGCATATGATCTAGCTTACGCATACGAAATTGCAACGGTGGTTCATCGTGGAATAAAAGAAATGTGTCAGGAGGACAAAGATGTCGTTTATTACCTGACGGTTGAAAATGAAAACTATATTCACCCACCAATGCCCGAAGGTATAGAAAATGACATTATCAAAGGACTGTATAAATTTAACTCCCCAAAGAAACCAATCCTTCGATTGTTGGGAAGCGGACCTCTTATGGGTGAAGCAATTGCAGCGGCAGAATTATT
Organism: Candidatus Neomarinimicrobiota bacterium; assembly: GCA_018647265.1. NCBI lineage: Bacteria > Pseudomonadati > Fidelibacterota > Fidelibacterota bacterium. The sequence goes on from JABGTK010000144.1 coordinate 38,430, forward strand.
AGAAAAAGATTGGGATATTTCATCTGAACTCTGGAATGTTACAAGCTTTAGCGAATTACGAAAAGAAGCGGAGGAGGCAGACCGTTGGAATACACTAAACCCAGCGAAAAAACAAAAAATGTCCCACCTGGTAAAATCTTTTAAAGATAACGACATCCCGACTGTAGCTGTATCTGACTATATAAAAATGGTGGCCGAACAAATTGGACCATACGTTCAGGGCGCATATTATACTTTAGGTACAGATGGTTTTGGGCGGAGCGATACACGAGAGAACTTGCGCCGGTTTTTTGAGGTTGACCGTTATTATATAGTTATAACGGCGCTTCACGCACTAGTTAACAATGGAACTTTGAAAAAAGAAGAAGCTTTAAATGCGATGAAAAAGTATAAAATAGATCCAGACAAACCCAGCCCAATTACAGTGTAGGAATAAAAATGATTAAAGAAATTATACTACCCGACCTCGGAGAAGGAATAGACGGAGCAGAAGTAAGCGAAGTCTCTGTTTCTGTTGGTGATATAGTAACAACAGAACAGACGATCCTTGTCTTAGAGTCGGACAAAGCATCAATGGAAATTCCAGCAGAGGTAAAAGGCGTCATTTCAGAAATTCTAGTATCCACCGGCGACGAGTTGAAGCCCGGACACCTTCTAATGAAAGTCGAAACTACAGAAGGGGTTATTGATTTAGAGAAAACACCACCACCACAAGTTGAACCCGACCCAGAGTTAGTAGAACCTTCCCCGACCACACCCCAAGAAGCGGTTTCATTCACCAACGCCAGTTCTTCAGGCGGGACGTTTGCCTCTCCTGGGGTCAGAAGATTGGCGCGGGAGTTAGGAATTAATCTCCAAACCATTAAAGGTTCTGGCCAAAAAGGGCGAATTACTAAAGACGATCTCAATGGATATATTAAACTTCAAATGGCCATGTCTTCAGGAATCACACCAAAGTTAAAAAAAGAGGTAGATTTTTCACAATGGGGTGACATCGAGGTCCAAAAACTAACAAAAATCAAAAGAATAACGGGTGAGCGCCTTCAGCAGGCATGGCAAGCCATACCACACGTAACGCAATTTGACGAAGCAGATATCACAGCTTTGGATAGCTATAGGAAAAAACTAAAAAAAGAAGGTGCGACAAAAGGAATAAAAGTCACCTTTTTACCCTTTTTAATGAAAGTAGTGACAGCCGTTCTTAAAGAGATGCCGATATTCAACAGCTCTTTGGATTATACAGATCAAAACCTGGTTTTAAAAAAATATTATCACCTAGGAATCGCGGTGGATACACCGGCGGGACTAACGGTGCCTGTGGTAAGGGACGTGGATAAGAAATCCGTTTTTGACCTATCTGAAAGCCTCATGGATTTAAGCTCTAGAGCGAGGGATAAAAAACTAAAACCAGAAGAGATGAATGGCGGTACCTTTACAATTTCCAGCCTTGGTGGAATTGGAGGCACAGGGTTCTCACCCATTGTAAATCCACCAGAAGTTGCCATTTTGGGTGTTTCCAAAAGCGCGTGGAAACAAGTATATGATAAACCATCAGGAGAGTTTGTACCAAAATTTATTATGCCCTTCTCTTTGTCCTACGACCACCGTGTAATTGACGGCGCTGCCGCTGCGGGGTTTACATCGCGATTTGCTAACATCCTTTCAGATTTATCTTTTTTTAAAGATTAATTTATGGTTGAATCAAAACACGCAGAAATAGTGGTAATTGGCGCAGGACCAGGAGGATATGCTGCGGCCTTTAGAGCTGCCGACCTTGGGAAAAAGGTTATATTAATTGATAAAGACCCCACCTTGGGTGGCGTCTGTTTAAACCGAGGGTGTATCCCTTCCAAAGTATTGCTTCATATTTCTAAGGTCATGGATGAAGCCTCCCATTTATCCAAAATGGGCGTAACCTACAGTGAACCGGAAATTAATCTGGACGCCATAAGGGCCCATAAGGACAAGATAGTATCCCAACTAAATAGTGGTATCGAAAAAATGGCGACAGCAAGGAAAGTGGAGTGGGTACGAGGAAAAGCCCTTTTTAATTCTAATTCGGAATTGAATGTAATCAACGATGATGGAGAAATAAAAATTTCGTTTGATAAGTGTATCGTTGCCGCCGGTTCCGTTTCAGCAACGATCCCTGGAGTTCCAGCGGATCACCCCAGTGTTCTTACCTCTCGGACAGCGCTGGAACTGGTAGATATACCTGAAAGACTTTTAGTAATAGGTGGTGGCGTTATTGGGCTTGAGTTAGGACAGGTTTATGCTGCGCTTGGAGCCAAAGTTTCCGTGGTTGAATTTTTGCCGAATTTGATTCCTGGGGCGGACCAAGACATCGTAAAGCCTCTTCAAAGAAAACTCAAAAAACAGTTTGAATCAATCCGTCTTTCTTCCAAAGTAACATCCGTTTTACCAAATGAAGACGAATCCTTAACTGTGACTATTGAAAACGAAAAAGGCACAAGCACAGAAATTTACAACAAGGTTTTGGTCTCTGTTGGGAGAAAACCGAACACTAATTTACTTAACATAGAATCCACTGGCGTTGAGGTTGACGAGCGGGGTTTTATAAATGTGGATGTTTACCAAAGGACAACAATTAAAAATATTTTTGCCATTGGCGATATAGTCGGAAACCCAATGTTGGCACACAAAGCGACCCACGAAGGAAAGGTTGCCGCAGAGGTAGCTTCCGGCCTTCCGGCTGCGTTCGATGTCCGCGCTATTCCGTCTGTTGTTTTTACCGACCCAGAAGTCGCATGGGCCGGACTTACGGAAATAGAAGCCAAAGAAAAAGGTATTAATTATAAAAAAGGCGAATTTCCATGGGCGGCCAGCGGAAAGGCCATCGCGATGGGTGCGAACCAAGGAAAAACAAAAATTTTGTTTGACCCGGAAACCAGTCAAGTTCTTGGTGTTGGTATTGTTGGGCCGGGTGCTGGTGATATGATTTCAGAAGGAATGTTAGCAATCGAAATGGGTGCAGACGCAGAAGATATTGGCCTCACCATTCATCCTCACCCCACGCTTGGAGAAACCTTCGGATTGGCCGCCGAAGTTTTTGAAGGCACAATTACAGACTTATATGTCCCCAAAAAATAATTCACAATTTAACGGATTCGAGTTTATAAAAGCATCTGGCGGAATAGAAGAATATACTTTAAAGAAAAACAATCTTACTGTTTTAGTGTTAGAGGACCATTCTGCGCCAGTAGCAACATTCATGGTTACGTACCACGTTGGATCTAGAAACGAAGCGATTGGATATACTGGTTCCACCCACCTTCTTGAACATTTAATGTTCAAGGGATCTAGAAATTATAATAAAGAAAAGGGTACAGCAATTTGGACGGAACTCCAAAATATTGGGGCCCAGATTAACGCCACAACATGGAACGACAGAACCAATTATTTTGAAGTTGTTCCAAGCGAACACCTAGAGAGGGCGATTGCAATAGAAGCGGATCGTATGCGTTTTGCTTTTTTAAAAGATGAAGATCGTCAGCCTGAAATGACTGTAGTTAGGAATGAATTTGAACGGGGAGAAAACAGTCCATTTGATGTTTTAGACAAAAACATTTGGGCGGCCGCTTATCAGGCTCACCCCTACCACCATTCAACAATTGGATGGCGTTCAGATATAGAAAATATATCTACAGAACGGTTACAGGAATTTTACCATACCTACTATTGGCCCAACAACGCTACGGCGACATTGATTGGAGATTTTAACAAAAAAGAAGCGCTTGCTCTAATAAAAAAATATTTTGGTGAACATGGCGCAAGTGAAAACAGCATCCCCGGTATGTATACGGAAGAACCGGAGCAGGAAGGTCCACGAAGAACGGTAGTTTCGCGCGTAGGACAAACAGGTGTTGTCGGCGTGGGACACAAATCGCCAGAGGGTCTCCATATTGACACTTACGCCTTTCAACTGTTGGGAAAAATTCTCTCTGAAGGAAAAACGAGCCGCTTTTATAAAAGTATTATAGATAAAGGCTTAGCAACATCCTTGTTTATGTATGATTTCCCATTTAAAGATAACGGTATGTTTATAACATATGCATTTCTCACGCCGGACACAGATCACCAAAAAGTGGAAGACATTATTCTGCTTGAATATAAAAAAATTACTGAAAAAGGAATTTCAGAAGAAGAGCTCAACCGCGCAAAAGCACAAACTCGGGCTAGCGTTGCGTTCAGCAGGGATGGCTCATACTCTGTTGCCAGCGCACTAAATGAGGCAATTGCGATTGGTGACTGGATGTTTTATACAACATATTTGGATTGTATAAAAAAAGTGACAACGAAAGATTTAATGTGTGTCGCAAAGAAATATTTAGTGGAAGACAAAAGAACCACCGGGTGGTTTGTCCCCAAAAAGCAGGAGAAACTTTAATTTGGGGTTCTTTAAAAAACAGGTTAAAACAAATACAGAACTGGATGGTCTGAGAACCTTTGTTATGCCTACTGGCGTAAAGGAGGTAATTACTTTTGCCGGCAGTTTTTTAGGTGGGTCAATATTCAGCCCAGGGAAAAACAGGAAAATAGCACCCCTGACAGCAGCTATGATTGACAAGGGGACTCTTGAAAAAGACAAATATGCGATTAGTGATATTTTAGAATCCGTTGGTGCGGAATTAACCTTTTCAAGCACGAGACACCACGCCCAATTTTCGGGCCATTGTTTAAAAGATGACCTTGACATAGTAATTCAACTATTGGTGGAACAATTACGCACGCCAGTATTTTCTGAAGAAGAATTGACAACCCTTAAAACAAGAATGATTGGGAACCTCGAACGTTCCAAAGAAGATACAAAACAACAAGCCATGATTAGGTTATTAAGAATCATGTATCCGAAAAACCACCCAAATTATCAACTAACAACGAACGAAACTATTGAGCAGGTTTCGTCAGCGAACATTAAAGAAGTAGAAAAATTCCATCAAAATTATTATGGTTTAGGTAGTTTGAATTTTGCTGCCGTTGGAGATGTGAAACCTGTTCAGATTAATGATTTATTGGGTAAGTATTTAAATGGGTGGAAAACAAAAAACACCACACATGTTTTACCCGGCATGAAGGCCGACGCCCCAAAAGAAAGTAATACAGAAATTCACATTCCCGAAAAAACAAGTATGGATATTTATTTAGGCCAGGCTATTGGTATTGATCGAGACCATAAAGATTATTATCCATTAATGATGGCAGTTTATATTTTGGGTGGGAATTTTTCAGCACGGTTAATGCAAACAGTAAGAGACCAACAGGGTTTGACTTATGGTATTGGCTCGTCTTTAGCCGGGGTAAGCTTTGGGGGTGACGGCTATTGGAGTACGTGGGGAACTTTTGCGCCAGACTTATTAGATGCGGGAAGAAAAGCGACCATAGAGCAAATATTAAATTGGTACAAAAATGGTGTTACACAAGATGAACTGGAAGCGAAAAAGACAACAATTGCTGGAGCGTACCAAGTAGGGATGGATTCAACAGGTGGGCTTATGGCACAAATTTTGTCTAACGCCGAGAAGAATAGAAGCGTTGAGTATTTAGATCAATATCCGGACCTAATAAGCCGGATTACCTTGGACCAAACTAACAAGGCGATCAGAACATATGTTGATCCAGATAAATTGACTGTCGTTGCAGCAGGGACATTTAAAGATAGCTAGTGGATGTAATTCTTATCGCCGCCGTTACACAAGACGGTTATATTGCTCGCCATTCACACGAAAGAGTTACGTGGTCTAAAGACCTACACCTGTTTAAAGAACAAACATCAGGTTGGCCTGTAATCATGGGCTCCAACACCTTTAACTGTCTTCAAAAAGAATTAGAGGGTCGGGATATTATAGTTGTCCATCGTAACGATGACCCAGACCAAATATTGGCGAAACTGAATTCAAAAAAGTGCTTTATTGCCGGCGGCGGAAAAACAAACACGCGCTTTGCACCATACTTAACCCACCTTTATCTTACACCACACCCAATAATATTTGGTAATGGGATTCGACTTTTTTCTGATAAAGTGAACGAAATGAATTTATTCCTAGAAGGAACAGTTGCAATTAAAGGCGAAAAAGAACTCTATCAATTTATATACAGGATAAACTGTGACATTCGTCACAGCACCTGACGACCGAAGTGTGTAGATTTGATGTTAATAAAAAAAGCCTGTTAATCTGATAAACAGGCTTTTTTATTTTTAAAAGTAATAACTATTTATGCTTTCGCGCGTTTTTCTTTTACAATTGCAGCTTTAATCTTTCCGCGTAAAACCCGGTTATCTAAGGAATTAATTTCATCCATATTTCCGCCCAGGCCGGCTTCTATCAATCGCGAAATTAATTCTTCTTCCGATTCATCTGTTGAAGAAGAGGGCGTACTTTCTGGTGCTATAGGATCGTCGGGTGATGCGGACAATTCTGGCATAGCCGGGCGCTCAACAGACCCACGTTTAATTTTAACGACCATCGCTTTAGCTTTACCGCGGGTTGGTTTGTCTATGACGGCGTTGATAGGATCACTATCACCATCTAACGCTTTATTAACAACAAAAGCGACTAACTCGTCAGGGTTCGAAAAAGTAGGAAGTCCATTGTCACCAGCGGTTTGAGCTGGAGTTACAGGGGTTGCGTCATTACCTTCGGTAGGTTGTTCAGACAATGCTTCAATCAAATGATTCGGCATTACATTGCCCTTGCGTTTGGATTGAACTAGCATCGCCTTCGCCATTCCGCGGGTTGGTTTGTCTGGAATGGCGTTTACCAAATCCATGTTGCCATCCAGACCCGCTTGAACAGCCCGAGCAATAATTGCCTCGCGACTATATTGAGGACCAGAACCCTGCGCGGTGGCGGTATCCTCTATTTCTTCAATAACTTCTTCTGGGATAAAATAACCCAAGTTGTCAAGGATTTTTGATTTATTACCCGAGAACCCCCATATTGTCATCCAGGAAAATAGACCACGGCTCGTACGATGACAGGTGACCGATGTACCGCCCGGGGTAGGGTCAAGATTAAAAACCACCGTCTCTTTGTGTATGGGATTGAAACGCAATTCCATGGTCAGTTGTTTATTGTCCTCGATTGCCACAATTCTACCTTTAAAGGCAGGTGACAAACTAAAGGGGCGGAGACGGATGAAAGCGCCAGGAATAAAATTAAACTTATCAAATGAATAGCGATGGACAAACCGATCTGTTTCAACAACGGGCAAAAGCCGTAAAATCCCCGGGAACCAAAAGTTATAGTTTGAAAAACGCGTTAGTGAATTCCAGACCAATTCAGGACGAGCGGAAAACTCATGTTTCACAATCGTTTCAGCGGCGAAAGGTTGTAAATAAGTAGAAATGTTGCTGGTGGTTACCTGCTCTCGACTTAAGTCAAGAATAAACAGAGTTATCACAACAACAACGGCGGAAATAGCTAAGGTTAAAATCATTCTAATTCATCCAAATTTGAGGTAGGATTTTACATCTATTATGAGAAACAATTGAAGAATTAGATGGAGCCACAGATGCATCATCTACATAAATATTACCCAAACCAAGAATAAGAGAGCGTTATTAGTATTAAATAATTTTTTTTTCGATCGCATAACGAGTTAAACTCGCCACATCATGAATGTCGAGTTTCCGCATAATATTTTGACGGTGTTTTTCAACAGTTTTAACTGAAATAAACAATAGAGCAGATATTTTTTTGTTTGGCTTACCCCCAGACAAAAGTTTTAAAATTTCTCGCTCTCGATTGGTGATTTCTTTATCGCTTCTCTTTTTATGTTTGCGGTAATTGGGTATGTTTGCAGCATTTAATACAGCCCCAGAGATTTCGGGGCTAAAATAAACCCGCCCCGCTTGCACCTGTTTTATAGCTTCTATTAATGAGCGGGAAACTGATTGTTTAATTAGATATCCGGAAGCACCGGCATTAATGGCGGTAACCACATATTCCTCTTCAGCATACATGGAAAGAAATATGATTTTAGTCTCTGTGCCCTTTTTTCTAAGGGCAGCGGCCGCATCAATTCCAGAAACACCTGGCATTGAAATGTCCATAAGCGCAATGTCGGGATGAAGTTTTTGAACATCACGAACGGCATCAACGCCATTATCTGTTTCACCAATAACGGAAATCGATTTGTCTGATTCCAGCAGAACTTTTAATCCAGCGCGTACAATGTTGTGGTCGTCAGCTAAAAAAACTGTAATTTTATTTGGCATAATTATTTGAGATGTTAATTGGCAAGAAAGGAATTAGGCTAATGTATTTGGAATTTCAATGTTTAGTTCAGCGCCCCCGCTTATCGAAGAAGAAATAGAAAAAACTCCACCGGCAAGCTGTACTCGTTCATCTATACCCTGTAGGCCAAATCGGCTAGACATATTATTTATTATGTCCCCAGGGAAACCAATGCCGTTATCTGAAACAATCATATGTATTACACCATCAAGACGATTAAGCTTAACAGAAACAATATCGGCCTTTGAATGCTTAGAAGCATTTGTAAGTGATTCTTGGAATATTCTGTAAACAAGGGTTCGGGATATATCAGAAATTTCTTTAAAATTATCCGGTGGATCAAAGTTAACAGAAATTTTTGTCCGCTTTTCAAACGATCTAATATATGAAGCAATGGCCGGGAAAAGACCCATATCATCAAGAATGGCAGGATGAAGATCGCGGGAAAAACGATGGATCTCTTTTGCAGTGTTTTGAACCATTTGTTGGCATTCAACCATGAGAGGCCCGACGTCTTCCTTGTTTTCTGAACGCTGTCGAACCAATTGAAGGTTTAGGTCGATTGCGGTAAGCGTTTGGCCCACCTCATCGTGAAGTTCGCGGCTGATTCGACTTCGCTCGTTCTCTTGGGCGTTAAGAATACGCACAGAAGTTTTCTTTAAAATGTGGCGTTGTTCATTAAGCTGTTCCACAAGCCGCTCCAAGTGGCTCTCGTAAGATTGCTGTTCATCAATATTATGACCAATACATAAAATAGAATTTATTTCACCGCCCTTTTTTCCCCTTTGCGGATTAAGAGTAAACTCAAACCAACTGGTAAACTTTGGAAAGATTACATTTGTTTTAATTCTATTCATCTGTCCAGTTTGGTTTAAAGCGGCGATTGTTTCGCTTAAGTCCAAAGAGTCCACCGCATTAACAACGTCAGATATTTTTTCCCCGATGAAATCTTCTAGCTCTTTTTCGTAATGAATTAATACTTGAATGTTGACAAAAGTTATAATGCCGTCAGTGTTGATAGAAAAGATCAGGTCTTCTGTCCCCTCCACAAGTGTTCGGTATTGTTCTTCGCTTTTATACAGATTTTTTTCAGCAACACGCCTTTCAGTAATATCTCGGATTCCCGAAATAACTTCGTTTTCACGATAAGGTAAAATAACAGCTTCAAAGGTCCTAAAACCTTCCGGCAATTCAAGTTTGTATTCAATTGTCACGCGCACTTGTTCATCGATAACCTTATAAATAGCATTCATCACCAGATCACCAACATCGGAGGGAAGTCGGTCAGAAATCTTATCGCCGATGATAGTTTTCTCTGATTTATAAATAAGGTTTTTCTGTCCCTGAAAACTTAGATACCTTCCATCCTTATCTAACCTGAAGTATAAATCGGGCAGCGCCTTGAAAATCGCCTCTAACTCTTCATTTGAAGATAGGAGAGTTTTTTGAGTCTCTCGTAGTTGATTCTCGGTGTTGATCCTATCGGTCATGTCAAAAGCGTTTACAATATAAATTTCTTCACCCGTTTTTGATTTGACTCTACTTCCAGACAAGGATAGCTGTCGCATTTTACCGGCCTTACTAAAGATGGGAACAATCAATCGGAAAATTCCGGTATTAAAAGCTTTTTCCCGCGCATCCAAAAGCATTTCAAGCCCATCGTTATCATAGAGATCACTGGTGGTAAGCGCCTTATACTCTTCAAACGTATATCCAAATAAGTCCAAATATGCTTGGTTACATCGGACAAGATTAATCCCCTTATTAAAGATGGCAATTCCCTCTTTTGAGTTTTCAAACACGGATTCAAGATACTCTTTGGCTTCTCGAAGCTCCTTTGTTTGGAGGTTAATTTCTTCTTCTAATTGATCGCCCCAACCACGAGTTTTAACATATCCTTGAATGAATTCGGTTATTAAAACAACAGAAAGGGTAATGGTAGAAAAAACCATGGTATACCGGGAAGACAATTCATCTAAATGAGATTGAATAATAAAAAAGACATCGCGCGTTACAAAAGCGCCATGGATTAGAAAGGCGAAAAGGACAATCCCCGTTCCTGAAGTAACAAAATTTGTAAGTTTTGGCGCTGGTTGACTTTGGAAATACTGGATGGATCGAAACAAAACATAACCAAGGTATAATGGAATTAGCCGTTGCCAAATAAAGTTTAGATCAGAAACAAAAGAAAGAGGAACAACGAAGGTCAAAAGCGCAAAAGAAATAAAAACAGGCGAGAATATTTTTGTGAACAGGGAGAGCCTTTTTTGATAAACATCTAAAAAAAGGGGAAATAACATAGAACTGATAAAGACAGCAATATATTCAGCTCGAATTAATAAAAAGGCCGATGGACGAAAAGGCAATAAATGATCAATGCGGGTGAGAAAAAACAAGGCATATGAAAAGCACCAAGCAGTTAAAACGAACAATATTTTATTGTTTTTTTCAATGGTGGCAAAAACTAACCAAAAAACCCCCAACAATAACAACACACCCAACATAGAGACCATGAGAAAATCATTATTGGGTAGAATATCGCGGTCTGTTGGCGCAAAGAAAACAGGCCCGCTATAATAAAATCCCGTCCAACGATGATGGGGGCTTCCAGCGACTCTAAAAGTCAATAAGTTATCATGATGTTTTAGCAATATATCGGGGATTGGAATGCTTTTGTTTTTCCCTCGAAAAGGGAGAAGACTTTTTTCGCCATCTGTTTTCCAGTGGCTATCAATTAATTGTCCATTTAAATATATCTGCCAATAATAACTGATACTTTTAACGTGCAATGTGTATGGAGTATTGGATTCTATGTTTTTAAAATCGAAGAGAACTGACAACGTAAAGGATTTATCAGGAGACTTTTTAAAAGAAAAAAGATGACGTTTTTCTTTTTCGGGGTACTCAAGTTGATGGAAAGAAGGGAATCCTTCGTGTTTACTTTCATCTAGGGCTAGCCAACCACGTTCTATCTTTGGTTGTGTGTTCACCCAGGTAGAATCAAAACCAGACCTGAAATATTTTGAATAATGGGTAATATCCAAGCGTTGTCCTTCTAATGTGGAAACGGCGCTCGCAAGAAAGATAAAAAGAATAATGGCGGTGTTTTTTCTATATGAACTAAGCATATCACATCAAAATTAGGTCAAAATTAAGGGTAAATCATTGTTTTAGTGATCGGGATTATTCGAAAAAATACGGTCTATACCCCATATGAAAAATACGGTCTACACCGTATTTACAAATCTTAAAAATAGTCTTAATATTGTATGGGTTTTTTCGAACCCCTCCTTACTGTAGATGCTACACTGCTATATAATACAAAATGGATGGTATATAAAAAAACCCCCGTCTTTACGGGGGTTTTTTGTTTTTTTAGTACTATCATATTTATGCATAAATTGTAGAAAAGACACTGTGACGAAAACAACAATTATGAAGAAAGTTATCAAATATGTTATTATTCCTATTATGGGGATATGCCTTGCATCAGCCCTTGTTTTTCAATTTATTTTCAGAGTATCACTTCCAAAATATGACGGGAAGATAGAACTCCCGGGCCTTATTGGCGACGTGGATGTATATACCGACAATTATGGCGCCCCCCATGTATTTGCTCAAAACGAATTAGATTTATTTTACAGTTCGGGCTACCTTATGGCTCGGGAACGGTTGTTCCAAATGTCCCTTTCTGCGGCAACAGGCCGCGGGGAATTATCTGCTTTTTTGGGCGACGACCTTTTATCGAGTGATATATATCTAAGAACATTCGGCATTCCAAACGTCGCGCAAAAACTTATTTCTGATATAGATGACAAAACGCTTAAATTTATTCAAACATATTGTAATGGAATAAATGACTGGATAGATCAATCAAAAGACAATTGGCCCGTAGAGTTTTTAATAATTGGTAGCGACCCAATAAAATGGACGCCCCAAGATGTTGTGGCTCTTGGCAGATTAATGGCCTATGACCTTCAACAATCCTGGCGTGTTGAAATTGTAATGGGAGCACTTGTTGAAAAATACGGCGAAACAAAAGTAAAAAGTCTTTTTCCAAACAATCCTGATGATATTACAATTGTACCGCCGCAGGCAAAATTTGGATTAATCTTTGATCGTATTTCCAAAGAAGAAAAAAAACTTCGATTGTTATTAAATATGGATGGATCTGTTATGGGATCCAACAGTTGGGTGGTGAGCGGCGATCGGACTAAATCTGGAAAACCAATTTTAGCCAATGATCCCCATCTAGGCACAAAGCAACCATCCTGGTGGTATGAAATGCATCTAAAAGGCGGCCGATTGAATATAAGTGGCGTCTGTCTACCTGGGATGCCCCTTCCCATTATAGGCCAAAATGAACACGTGGCTTGGGGGTTTACAAATGTTATGATTGATGATATGGATTTTTTTGTGGAAACACTGAATCCTGATAATTTAAAGTATTATAAGCATGGAAATGATTGGCGTGAAATTTCATATCGCAAAGAAACAATACCCCTTAAATCGAGGGGCGATACTACAATCATTGTTCGGTCCACACATCACGGGCCAATTATTAGTGATATTCATTCATTGTTAAAGGGGTCAGATAAAGTTGTATCAATGGCATGGGTGGGTCACTATCAATCGGAAGAAATTAGTACATTGATTAAAATGGCCAAAATTCGAGATTGGGATGATTTTTCTTTAGCGGTGAAATCCTTTTCAGTGCCGGGACAAAACATTGTTTATGCAGATAAACGGGGAAATATTGGATGGCGCCCAGCAGTAAGAGTGCCCATAAGAAAAGACGGGCAAAACCTTTTGCCACGGCCAGGCCATGATCCTGATTATGATTGGAAAGGATTTGTTCCTTTCGAAGAAATGCCGTTTTTGTTCAATCCTGAAAAAGGATATATAGGTACTGCAAACAACAAGATGGTAGATGAGTCATTTTCGCACTATATATCAAACCAATGGGCTTCACCAAGCAGGATTAAGCGAATTGAAGAATTAATTGAATCCTCAAATAGTATAGATATAGATTTTGTCAAAAAAATGCATATGGATCAAAAATCGCATATAGCGAAAGAGATTACGGACTTTTTTCTAAAAGCAAAAACGGGAACGGAAACAGGAAACCTTTCCAAAGCCTTTGGTTTGCTTTCAAATTGGGATTTTATAGAAAGTGAAAACTCTGCCGCCGCATTGGTTTATCATTTTGGATTGAATAGTTTATTAAGAAATTTATATGGCGATGAACTAAATCAACTGGGAGAGGATTATTTAGAGAATTTCGTAAATCAACCCATGGTTCCCGTAAGAAGTTTATTGGCACTGTTGAGAGATGGAAAATCAGATTGGTTTGACGATATTACTACAAATAAAAAGGAATCAATGGATGATATCCTTAAAGCATCAATTTCGGACGCTGTGGAAAATATTGAAAAAACAATCGGCTCTAACACTGATGAATGGAAATGGTCTGCTGTTCATACCTTAACCCACAATCATACGCTCGGTGTAGTAAAAATTTTGGACAAAGTATTTAGTTTTAATGTAGGCCCCTATCCTGCGGGCGGTTCGGCGGGGACCATAAATAAAGGGGAATACATTTTATTGTCCAATTATGATAAAACCATTGGTCCCTCTATGCGTCGAATAGTGGATTTTGACAATTTAAATAATACGCAATTTATTTTACCAACCGGGCAATCGGGAATTCCCACCAGTCCCCATTATAAAGATCAAGCACCTATGTACAACAAGGGTGAATACCGTACCACTTATTTTGATGAGGACTTTATCAGATCTGCGTCACAGTTTAGACATCTCAAACTCGTACCTGGGGAATAGACCTATCTACCTTTTGGTTTTAATTTTGTTGTGGTTGGTTTTGTTTCTTTTTTTTGGATTAAAACCCAATCACTCAAAAACAAATAAAAACGAATTCATTTTGTTCGGCCACCGCGGGCTTTTAATCCATGCGCCGGAAAACACATTATCGGCATATAAAGCGGCAATGGATGCTGGCCTTAAAGCCATTGAGTTGGATGTGGTTCAAACAAAAGATAGAAAAATTGTATGTTCTCATAATTATGATTTAGAAAGAGAAACAGATGGATTCGGATATATTTTTCAAAAAAACTGGACCGAAATAAAAAACATTAATACTGCTGTGAATTGGCCGGGAGAAAGGGAATCCTTTTCTCTTCTTGAAGATGTTTTAACAACGCTCCCCCTAAAATATTTTTTTAATATTGAAATTAAAACACGAAAGAGGCTGGATTGGTCAACGGCCTTTAGCGTTTCTCAAATGGTTAAACGATTGAAACTGCAGGATCATGTAATTGTTTCCAGCTTTAACCCGTTTGCCCTAATGGTTACAAAAATTACCGATAGATCTATAAAAACGGGATTTCTGATAAACAGCAAAAAAGCATTTGCCTTTATTCCCTTTACTCGTGCCGATTACCTGCACCCCCGAGGAGATATCTTCAACAATGATCTTATGAATTATGCCAATCGGATCCGGATGGATATTATTGTTTGGACGGTAAATACACAGAGTGGCATTGCGTTTTTAAAAGAAAAAGGTGTGAGTGGCATTATTACGGATCACCCAGAAATTGTCGCTATTTCGACTTAATTTCGATTATACCGCCCATATTATTAGTGCCGTACATGGTTGTCGCCTCAGTATTGGGGATATACCGCATATTTTTCACAGATTGTATTGAAACATTATCAAGTTGATCAAGATTTCCCATTTTAATACCGTTTATATAAACGGAGGCGTCGAGACCTTTTCCACGAAGCCAGGGTGGGCGCGCTGTTTCAATAACCTCTTTTACTGTTCGCGCCGAAGCGTGCTCTTTAATTTCTTCCTGGGATATAAAATTTCTTGGTCTCATCGGTTTCCGCTCGGCACCATTAGATGCGCAACCAATCAACATAAAGATACTTAGAAAAAGTTTTGATTTCATGAGATTCCTCTGAAGTTTAACGGTAGAATGTAAGTTTAAAAATCAAAATATGAATAGTAGTTTAGAATGAAAAGAATAAAGGCAACGGAATTGGAAAGTTTATTTAAGGGTAATGAAAAATTTGTTTTACTGGATGTTAGGGAATCTCACGAAGTTGCTTATGCCAAGATCGACCCCCACACAAATTTTCGCATGGGAATCATTCCAGTCCGCCATGGAGAATTGGATAAAAACCTGCCCATTATTGTTATGTGCCACAGCGGTGTGCGCTCAGCCCAAGTTTGCCAATATCTTGAACCCTTGGGCTATGATGTTACTAACCTAGAGGGCGGCATAGATTCTTGGTCGCAGCTGGTGGACCCAACAGTTCCTCGGTATTAATGTTTAAAACATCGTGTCCCAGTAAAAACCGTAGTAATGCCGAATTCGTTGCAGGCATCAACTGCTTCCTGATCGCGGATGAATCCGCCCGGCCGCACCACCACGTTGATTCCGGAATTTTTGATGGGATTAAAATATTTTTTGAAAATATAATTTTATCCACACCTTGGATCGAAACAGGCATCAAAACCATTAAGCGAAAAGGTTGCAAAAAAAACACTCACTACAACTGCTCCGGTAACAAGGGTAGAACCTACAATATATTTAAATTTTCTTTGCTTGAGTTTATTAGAATAAAATTGCTTGTAGTATAATTTATCATCCTCATCTGTTATTGATTCAGGATAAGTAAATTTTTCTTCTTTGTTTAAAACAAAATGGGGTATTGTCAAACTGGCTGCTGAAGAACCTCCTAAAAAGATAGAGCTATCCCCCCACCATTCGCTTTTATCATACAATTGGTATAATGACGCACAACCCCAAAAAGTAAGACCACTTAATGGTCCATAAAGAGCCCACTTATTCAAATTTTTGGACTTTGCATCGTTTTTAGCTTTAGCACTTAATTTTTGACGATGCGTGTCTTTGCCATCAAGAACCACGACTCGCCCATCTTTTAACTCTAACCTATCAATTCGTTTTACAGGAATGGGTTGAAAGCCAAAGGCTCCTTGTGGTTTAAAAAACACGGTCTTTCTTTCGATTTTTGAATATTCGCCTAAATATGTAGTGCCATCTTTCAAAACTAATTTATCCAAATTAGCTTGCCCCCAAGCGAACCCAACAAATAAAAACATTATTATGTGTTTTATCATTTTGTGAACCCTCCTCTGGTAAGGTTAAAAGAAACTACGGGGGGAGGCGATTAATCAACAAGAAATAAAAGTGCATCCAACAACCCTGTTGGATGGTGTCCGCGGCACTTTAATGTTTAAAACAACGTGTTCCAGTAAAGATCATGGCGATGCCAAACTCGTTGCAAGCATCAATTATTTCTTGGTCTCGGATGGATCCACCGGGCTGCATCACCACTTTGATTCCTGAATCTTTGATAGCATCAATACTGTCTCGAAATGGGAAAAAAGCATCCGACGCCAAGACGCCACCCTTCACATTTTCGCTCCCTTTTCGAAGAGCCATGTGAACGGCATCGACACGACTGACTTGTCCGGCACCAAGGCCAATTGTTGTATTGTTTTTTGCAATCAAAATGCCATTTGATTTTGCATGACGCAAAACTTTCCAAGTAAAAAGAGCGGTTTCAATATCTTGTTCCGAAGGTTGTGCTTTTGTCACGACTTTTAAGTGTTTATGTGTTAATGATTTTAAGTCTGTATCTTGAACTAAAAGTCCCCCATCAACATTCCGAACTTCCAGTTTTGGTAAGCGTTTGCCAAATTCACCAATCTCTAACACGCGAAGATTTTTTTTCTTTTTAAAAATATCCAATGCTTCCGGTTCGAAGTTCGGTGCTAACACAATCTCTACAAAGACTTTGCTTATTTCTTCTGCCACAGCTTTTGTGCAAGTTCTATTAAATGCAATTATTCCCCCAAAAGCAGAAAGGGAATCCGCATTGAAAGCACGATTGTAAACATCCAATAAATCGTCGCCAATTGCCACACCACATGGATTGGAATGTTTCACCACCACACAGGCGGTTTTATCAAATTCTCTCACACATGCCAAGGCGCCATCGGCGTCCATAATATTATTATATGATAATTTTTTGCCTTGATGGATGGTTGCATTTAAAACATTGGGATCGTCATTTCCTGGGATTTTATAGGAAGCGGCGGATTGATGGGGATTCTCACCATAGCGCATTTCCGAATGTTTTTCAAATGTGAGTGAAAGATCATCTGATAGTTTTTCATCCTTTAAATAATTATGGATAATGGTGTCGTATTTTGCTGTGTGACCAAAAGATTTGGCGGAAAGTATTTTCCGAGTTTCAAAAGAAATTTCACCAGATTGCAATTCATTGATTATGGCGGAATAATCGGCTGGATCGACAACCGCACAAACCCATCCTACATTTTTTGCGGCGGAACGAATCATGGTGGGGCC
>JABGTK010000145.1 GCA_018647265.1 Candidatus Neomarinimicrobiota bacterium
ATCGTCTTCTAATATTTTGTCATAATCGCTTTTATCTGCAAATGTCAGTGCCAACATGCCCTGCTTTTTTAAATTGGTTTCGTGGATTCGCGCAAAGGAGCGCACTAGCACAGCACGAACGCCGAGGAAGCGTGGTTCCATGGCAGCATGCTCACGGGATGACCCTTCACCATAGTTCTCGTCTCCAACAACGATAGTGGGTACTTGGTTAAATTTATAATCACGCTGTACATCAGGCACAGCGCCATATTCGCCATTCAGTTGGTTTTTCACAGAATTAGTTTTTTCATTAAAGAAGTTCAATGCACCGGTGAGCATATTATTCGAAATATTATCCAAATGTCCTCTTAATCGTAACCAAGGTCCCGCCATAGAAATATGGTCAGTTGTACATTTCCCTTTGGCTTTGATTAACAGTTTTGCACCGGTAATATTATTTCCATCCCAAGGTTCAAATGGCGTGAGAAATTGTAATCGTTCGGAAGTTGGATCAATAACCACATCAACATCACTACCATCATCCGCAGGTGCTTGGTATCCCAAGTCTTTCACAGCAAAGCCCTTTTCAGGTAGGTCAAAACCAGTGGGAATTTCTAACTTAATGGCTTCCCCCTTATCATTCGTGAGCGTATCTGTGATAGGATTAAATGTCAAATTTCCTGCAATGGCAATGGCTGTCACCAATTCAGGAGATCCAACAAAAGCATGTGTATTTGGGTTTCCATCAGCTCGTTTGGCAAAGTTCCGATTAAAGGAGTGAACAATTGTATTCTTTTCTTGCTTGTCTGCACCATCCCTAGACCACTGGCCGATACAAGGACCACAGGCATTGGCAAAAACACTCGCACCCAATTCATTAAATGTATCAATAAGCCCATCACGTTCGATGGTGTAACGTACTTGTTCAGACCCCGGCGTAATCGTGAATTTCGATTTAGTTTTTAATCCATGATCCACCGCTTGTTTCGCAATTGAAGCGGAACGAGAAATATCTTCATAGGATGAGTTGGTACATGAACCGATTAAGCCCACTTTCACATCAGTTGGCCAATCATTTTCTTCCGCTGCCTTAGCCATTTCAGAAATAGGTGTAGCCCGATCTGGCGTAAAAGGACCATTCAAATGGGGTTCCAGTTCTGATAAATTAATTTCAATTACTTGGTCGAAGTAGGATTCAGGATCAGCATAAACTTCAACGTCAGCTTTCAAATGTTCAGCAACACCATTGGCCAGTTCTGCTACTTCGGTACGGCCTGTAGCTCGAAGATAATTAGCCATATGTTCATCATAACCAAATATGGAAGTGGTGGCGCCAATTTCGGCGCCCATATTACAGATTGTCCCTTTTCCGGTACAGGACATTTTATCGGCACCTTCACCAAAATATTCCACAATAGCATCGGTTCCTCCTTTAACAGTAAGGATACCTGCGACTTTCAAGATTACATCTTTGGCTGAAGTCCAGCCACTCAATTCACCCGTAAGTTTTACACCAATTAACTTGGGGAATTTCAATTCCCATGGTATGCCCGCCATTACATCCACAGCATCAGCACCGCCTACACCAATGGCGACCATTCCTAATCCGCCGGCATTGACCGTGTGACTATCCGTTCCGATCATCATACCCCCGGGGAATGCATAATTTTCTAATACAACTTGATGGATAATCCCAGCGCCCGGTTTCCAAAACCCAACACCAAATTTATTGGAAACTGATTCGAGGAAATTATACACTTCACTATTTACATTCTTGGCCACATCCAAATCTGTCCCAGCGCCAACTTTTGCCTGAATCAAATGATCGCAATGAGTTGTGGATGGTACGGCAACTTTTTCCTTCCCCGCCATCATAAATTGGAGGAGTGCCATTTGAGCAGTGGCATCTTGCATAGCCACACGATCTGGATCAAAATCCACATAAGATTCCCCGCGTTCATGAACTTCATTCGCATCACCTTGGGAAAGATGGCTATATAAAACTTTTTCTGAGAGTGTTAAAGGGCGGCCAATTATCTTTCGAGCAGTCGCAACCCGGCCCGGCAATCGGTCATAAACGGCTTTGATCATATTAAGGTCAAACACGGAAAATCCTTTCAAAATGTACGATTCATTACAAATATCAATAAATTTGTTAAGAAAAAGAGTGCCAAATTACAT
>JABGTK010000146.1 GCA_018647265.1 Candidatus Neomarinimicrobiota bacterium
TCCTTTAATTCGTTGGATAGTTTCATCCGTTTGCCCACTTTATTGAGCATCCGTTCACCCACCGCATCATGACCGTGGAAAGTATATCCCTTTTTTTTATCAATTCGACGGGTGTTTGGTTTCGCAATATCATGGACAAGGGCCGCAAACCGAACTTCCATTTTATCCGATAATTTTGCCGCATTATCCACCACCTGCATGGTGTGATAAAAAATATCTTTATGATGCCATTCACCCGTTTGATCCATGCCATACATCACATGAATCTCAGGAAATATATGTTTCATTAATCCTGTTTTTTGAAGAATGTTCAATCCAACCGATGGTTTATCGGTGGCAAGAATTTTGCAAAATTCTGTGGTAATACGCTCTTGGGATACAATTTGAATCCGCTCGGCCTGACGCTGCATTGAATCAAAACACTTATCATCGATATGCATGCCCAATCCGGAAGCAAAATAAGCACCCCGCATCATTCGCAATGGATCTTCGGAAAATGTATCATCCGGATCCAATGGCGTGACCAAATGTTTTGCCATTAGATCACGAACACCATTGTGTGGGTCGTGTAATTCACCAAAATCTTGCGGCGCCAAACTCATGGCCATGGCATTCACCGTAAAATCACGACGGAGTAAGTCACCCTTCAAGTCAGTATAAACTACCTTTGATGGTTTGCGAGAATCTGATTCGTAGGATTCTTCGCGAGCGGCAGCCACCTCAATCGGAATTGGCTTCGATGGAATATGGGCTGTGGAAAAACGTGGAAAGGAAATTACTTTTTTAATGCCCATTTTTTTGGCAATAAGATTGGCAAATTCAATCCCGTCGCCCACCACCATCACATCAATTTCTTTTAGTTTTCGATCGAGGAATAGATCACGGACGACACCACCCACCACATACACTTCTCTATTGTTGGCAGCCGCAATCTCACCAATTTCTTTTAGAATATATTTTGGCTCCGGCTGGCTGTCGAGTAAATACTGAATATTTGCCATTGTAAAATTTAACACAAATTATTGGTGAGACGTATTGCTATACGTCTCTAAGGATGACCCTTTTTTTGATGTCAGAATTCCCTTACTTTCTTGCCATGAGAATTCTAATCTCACTCATCATCGCCACGACTATGGTTTTGGCCCAATTTGGCAAAGTTGAAGTAACCATCGACGACCGTCTTCTTCGGGATAACGAAAGACAGGAGTTATCTTCCCTCAGGGATGAAATAACACGTTTTTATTCAGGACGTATCTGGGATGACGATTTCTCGGGGCTCAAAATTCCACTTCACATTTCATTCGCTTTTCAGGGTATGGCACAAAAAGGGGGACTTAAAACATTCCATGCCCAAGTATTGATTTCTGATGGAATGGATCTACGGTATTTTGATAAATCACTTCAATTCTATTTTAGTTCAGGGGGCGCCATCCATTTTGACCCTGTTATTTTTGATCCACTGGGCTCCTTCCTTGCCTATTACGCTTATGCGGTAATGGCAGGGTATATGGATACTTACGAATTTTACGGCGGCAACCATGCTTACGATCAAGCGCGGGAGATTGCACTCCGGGGGATTGCTTCTGACTTTCCCAAAGGATGGTCCTCTCGTGTACAATTACTAAAAGAAGTAACGGGAAACAAAGGTCTTCGAGAAGCTCGCTTTGCTTACTATGTGGCCATGGATCTATTTGATCAAGGCAAACCCGATGCAGCCTTAAAGGAATTTGGCTTAATGATGGATGGGCTGAAAAAAGTAGCATACGGCTTTCCCGTGGGACGGATGCAGTATTTTCTAAAAGCTCATACTAAAGATATCAGCCATAGGTTAACTATATTGGGCCAAGATGAATCACTGCGATATTTGGCCGATATTGACCCGGAAAATAAAATGATATATTTAAGGGATATAAAAAAGTAACTTATTCTTTTACAATCTCCGACGATCGTTTCTTGCCTCGTATGTAATAATCAAAGACCACACTGCCCCAATATAACCAGGGCAAAACTTTTTTATCTTTTACCACGCGAATCTTTTTTACAAGTCTGCGTCGTTTCCAAATGAGATGGGGATGAGTAATAATCCACAATAAAGATTGAATGATGCCGAAAAAGTGATTCATATCCAGGCGAACTAGTGAATAAGCCAAGGCCACAAACTCCAACGCTAAACGAATTGGTGTAATATATAAGGTGAGGGGTAGACTGTAATTAGACAAAACCATGAGCAGTGAATTACGATGATTCAAATATTGTTTTTGCCGAGAGAACATGGGCAGCGTTACGGCATTTTTGTGATATACCACGGAACTTGGAATAGCCCAGGTTTCTTTCCCCATGAGGCGAAACTTCCAGCATAAATCAATCTCTTCCTGATGGGCGAAAAATGTTTCATCAAATCCACTTGCCGATTCAAAATCAGATTTCCGTACCATGATAGCGGTACCGCTGGCCCAAAATATCGGACGCATTCTATCGTATTGCCCTTCATCTTTTTCCCGTTCAAAAAATACGCGACCCCGGGCAAAGGGAAAACCCAATACATCTATCCAACCACCGGCACCGCCGGCATAGTCAAAAATATCCCGTTCAAAATAGTTTAATATTTTAGGCTGAACCGCTGCCACATCCTGATTGAGATTCATAAAGTCAACCAATCCATCCAACCAATGATGATCTTGAATTGTATCATTATTTAAGAATACTAAATAGTCACCGTTGGCTACTTTGGCACCACGATTACAGCCACCGGCATAACCATAGTTTTGGTCATTCTCTATTAATTTGACTTGGGGAAAGTTCAGGCTTACCCAGTCCGGGCTGCCGTCAGTGGAAGCATTATCCACCACAATAATTTCAAAATTTGGATATCTCGTTTGAACCAGAGATTCCAAACATTCGGACAAAACCTCAATCCCGTTCCAATGGGGAATGATTACCGAGACTAAAGGATTATACATTATTTGACAATAAAAGGAAAAAGGAAAAAGGCAATTTTATTATGTCGTACAATCTCGCACCCTATGCCTTCCTACTTCTTACCTCTTACTTCTTCCTTCGTCAAGTCTTCCATCAATTTTTGTGCTACAGGATCGTTGGGATTTTTATCCAACCAATCGGCAAGAACCAATTCTGCTTTAGGCCGCATATCCAATTGTTTATATGTAAAAACAAGTGAGGAAACAATTTGGGTGAAACTCTTTCGCCATTCTTCCATTTCTTTTTGGGTGGCCAGACGATCGCCACTTTCTATTTCTTTAAAATCGGCATAAAGTCCTTCAAAAATAGTTCGCCCCATTTCGAATGAATCTAGTTGAGAAATATAGACTTGACCAAAATCCAATCGATCACGGATATCTATATCATTGCGGATCATGAGATTATCGATTATTCGTCGCAATTCATCCTTGTTTCCCAACTCGCCAAATAGTCGCCCTACTTGGTAATAGAGGTCCTTGGAGTCATATCGAATTGTTTTTTCAGGAATATTGTCTTGCATTTTTGTCATAACCTGTAATGCTTTGGTACGATGAATTTCGGCTTTATCCTCATCTGATCGCTCATTATCTTTAAATGCCATGTAATGATAAGCGGCCAACTGCATGTAAGCACTACGTAGATTCTGCAACAGACGAATATTGGTGGTGGGAAAATAAAATACATCCTCCCTACCTAAGTTTCTGAAAAGGTATCCTGGCATATATTGTTTGGACCAAATTATATTTTCTTTTTCATTCCATTCCGCCGCTTCAATATCTTGCTCCCAGATTTCAGAATTGAACCCGGACATAAGGTTGGTCCACATTCTTTCTTCATTGATGGGATTACGGCCATCCACGTTGTGAGGCCTTAGGCGATAAACCAATCCTTCCATTTCTAAAAAGGGTTCTAAATCAAGACGGTTAGATCCGGGGACGGTTACTGCAAAATAAATGGGGTATTTCCATTGAGAGTCACTGATAATCTTTAAAATCATCATATCTTTAACCATAAGGGCCGCACCAGCAAAAGTGGGGTTCACTTTCCACTCAATAAAGCCTTCTGAATTTTTGCCAGATTTCGGCGCTGCAATTTTTACATTTCGCGGTTTCCATGGCTGAAGCCCGGAAGAAATATCCATTACTTGAGTGTCAGACATATTAATGAATCGTTCCAACTCACGACCATCTTGATCCACTTGACCACGACGGGTGTCACGCAATTGTCTAATATACCATTCTGTATTGAGAAGACTAAGATTTGCTACGGTAATATCCGTTCGCACACCTTCTACCTCCTGCAAATACCATAATGGAAATGTGTCATTATCTCCGTTGGTAAATAAAATCGCATTCGGTTCGCAGGATTGTAAAATATTGTAACTGTAATCCCAAGCTAAACGATTATCAGAACGATCGTGTTCGTGATAATTGGCTTTTAACATCATGCCTGGCATCGCTAAAAGCAACACTGCCATGGTGCCGATTACTGCATTTTTTGCCGCTGGTTTATCTTTAAAAATAGCATGTAGCTTATCCCCTAGGGCCGCCACAGCAATACTGATCCAAATGGAAAAAGCGAAAAAACTGCCCACATAGGAATAATCCCGTTCCCGCGGTTGAGGATTATCCTGGTTTACAAAAATGATAATGGCCAAACCCATCATGAGAAATAGACTAAATACAGTAAATGCTTGCTCTCGATCCCGCTGAAAATGGTAAAACATGCCCCAAAGTCCAAAGAGAAAAGCCAACGGAAATCCAAACTGAAACCAATCAACGCCATCTTCTTTGGTATTGGCACCATAAGCCGTTACCCATTCATCGGTGCTAGGGCCTCGTCCGGCAAATTGCCAAAGAAAATACCGCCAATACATTTTTTTAACCTGATAACTCCAGAAATAATTCCACTGTTTATCCGGTCGGTAAGATTTGTATTCCCGTTCCTGTGAGGATGTGTATTCCCGGCCGTTGGCAGGACGCCCTACAGCTTCATGTTTCGGTGGCAAGCCTGTATATCGCCGGGGGAACTGAAACATTTGACCATACTGCTCTCTCTCCATATAAGCGATAGCTCGGGAGACAGTCGATGGATCATTTTCATTGATGGCAGGATTTTGTCCTGAGCGGATAAATATGGTGGCGTAACTGGAATAACCGATTAATATGAGGACGATAGAAGTGAGCGCTAAAGCGTATTGGAATTTTTTCTTAATAATGGCAGCAACCATACTACCGACAATTATAAGACTAAGGACAATGACCAAATTCAATCCAACAGTATCCACCAGTTTTGGCATACCGTTAATAATGCCAGCATTGATTATCAAGTACACAATACCCGTAATGGCGGATGTAATGAGAAATCCTTTGTAAGAAAATTTATATTTCCGGAAATAAATAATGAGTGCAATAAATGGCAACGCCAATAGGTTCAACAAATGAACCCCCGTAGCAAGACCAATCATATAAGCAATAATCAGGATATAGCGTTCATTCCCTTTGTCGTCCGCTCGCTCGGCCCAGTGGAGGATAAGCCACACCACAATAGCTGTAAAAAATGTAGAGAATCCATAGACCTCCGCTTCTACCGCATTGAACCAATGGGAGTCTGTGAAGGCAAATGTGAGAGCCCCAACCAGCGATCCGCCAAAGGTAATAATAGCATCCATTTGGGTTTGGATTTTACCGCGGTAATTGGAGATCAATTTCACAGTGGAGAGATATAAATACATTACCGCCAAAGCACTTACAACGGGCGAAATCAAATTCACACGAAAGGCAATATCCGGGTTAAAAGGAATCATTGAAAAAACGCGGGCAATAATAAGGTATAATGGACTTCCCGGAGGATGGGGCACGCCCAAGATATAGGATGTAGCAATAAATTCACCCGAATCCCAATAAGGAACGGTGTCGGCCATGGTGAGCAAATAGACCAAAAATGAGATCGCCAGAGCAAGCCCGGCGAAAATGCGATTGAGTTTTATATAATCAGAATGGATCAAGTGTTAGTCTTTCTTCTCTTTTTGAGACTTCGTCTCTTTCTTCTTCACTTTGGGAGACTTCGTCTCATTTTTGGCTTTGGGTTTTTTCTCAGCTTTTTCAGAAGTTTCTGGCTTCTGCTCTTCAGTCACCTGTGCATCACTGGTTTCTCCAGACTCATCAGATTGTGCAGCGCCCTCGCTGCCCTTTTTCTGTTCGTCGATGAAATTCAGTTTTAATTCGCTCAAGCTATGGATAATATATTGCTCTTCCCATTCGCTGAGGTTGCCCTTCATTTTTGTCTGGAGCATATCCAAAAGGTCAATATAATAGGTAGCCTGTTCTAAGTTTCGGTCTAAAGTATCAGTGACAGGATTTTTAACTTTTCCCAGTGATATCCACGCGCTCTGCACGAATGTGTTCACTAGATGAATAAATAATTGATCTTCTTTTTTTAATTGTTCTTCGGCCATGATATTCCTCTTGAGTGGCTTTAATTCAAATTCGGTGTAAATGTTTCATATACTGACAAAAACAGCCGGGGAAAATACATCATATACAGTTATATATCGAATATTCTATAGATTATCAGGAAATATTCACCCGCTCAAGTTTATCCTGATATTCCGCCATGAATCGCATGCGAATCAATTCATGCTTCGGCTGATTTAAATTCGGATCAGCTTTCACCAACTCAAAAGCGGCTTGGCGTGCTTTTCGCAATATGGGGCCATCAGTCACCATATCCGCAATTTTATATTTTAAGAATCCACTTTGGCGAATCCCAAAGAATTCCCCTGGTCCGCGGATTTTTAAATCTTCATCTGAAATCACGAAACCGTCGTTGGTGGATTCCATTATCCGCAGACGCTTTTTCGAATTGTTAGTAAAATTCCTGCGGACGAGAATGCAGTAACTTTTTTCACTCCCTCTACCCACACGGCCCCGCAGTTGATGGAGTTGAGTCAAACCAAACCGGTCCGCATGCTCGATAAGCATTACCGTAGCATTGGGAATATCGATACCCACTTCGATCACCGTAGTAGAAATCAATATATGAATTTCATTCCGGGCATAAGCATCCATGACAGAATCTTTATCATCTTTTTTCATGCGCCCGTGAATGAGTCCTACTTTTAGATTCGGGAATATTTTTTCAGAAAGATTGGCGTGCATTTCTACTGCGGCGGCTAAATCGGATTTTTCCGTCTCCTCCACCAATGGATAAACCACCATACACTGACGTCCAGCAGCCACTTCATCTTTCATAAAATTGTATACTTTTTTCAGTCGTTGTTCCTCCACCACTTTTGTCACAATAGGAATACGATTCTTTGGCATTTCATCAATAATGGATAAATCCATATCCCCGTGGTACGTAATTGCCAACGTTCTTGGAATGGGTGTGGCAGTCATGGCCAAGAGATGGGGATTCAGTCCTTTTGATGTAAGGTCGCCCCGTTGGAGGACGCCAAAACGGTGCTGTTCATCCACAATGACCAAACCCAATTCTTTAAATTTTACATCCTTTTGAATCAGGGCATGGGTGCCGATAATAATATCAATCCGCCCCTCGGCTAAACCATCAAGAATAGCTCGCCGTTCTTTCGCAGGCGTACCACCAACGAGAATGGCACAAGTCATATGGGCCGTTTCTGCGTGCTTTTTAAATGATGCCAAATGTTGATGGGCTAAAATTTCCGTGGGCGCCATGACCGCTACTTGCACATTATTCGCCACCGCAATGGCCGCCGCCAAAACAGAAACAATGGTCTTCCCCGAGCCCACATCGCCCTGCAAAAGTCTATTCATAGAAAATGGCCGGGCCATATCGTCCTTGATTTCTTTGATTACTTTTTTCTGGGCATTGGTCAATTCAAAATCTAAACTGTCAGAAATGAGTTTCACTTGTGGCCCGATTTTGTTCAATGCTTTGGTCCCGGTTTGTTGTAAAGATGATTTTCGAAGGGCCAGGAGCATTTGAAGAAAAAAGTGTTCGTCAAATTTTAACCGATGAATGGCCTCATTCAACACGTCCTCAGATTCGGCAAAATGGATATTTCGCAGAGCATTATTGATATGAGCTAATCTATTCTCTTTTCTGAATTCAGGCGAAAAATGATCGGGAATTTCCTTAAGCGAATCGGAAATGGTCTTAATGAGGCGCCGAAGTCCGCGGCTATCCAATCGTGTCTTTTTCAATTCGGCCGGAATTGAATAGAGTGGAATCACCAATCCAGAATTCACCGGATCTTCATCTTCTTTTAGTTTATCGTATTCCGGGTGAACGATCTGGAAACCGTTAAAAAATTCCACTTTCCCGCTCACGGCGAGGCGATCTCCCACCTTGATTGCTTTTTTGATATAACTAGCGCCATTAAACCAAGTGAGGCTCATCATGCCTTTTCCATCGGACAAAATGGCCTGGAAATATTGTCGCCGTTTCCCACGACGCAAATCTGCCGCTTCAACTTTACCGATAACAGTGGCTTCCATCTCTTTTTTAAGTTTAGAAATGGGGGTGACGGTAGTACGGTCTAAATGCTTGCGAGGATAATAATGAAGCAAATCCGACACTGTATTAATGCCGACTGCAGATAAAGCATCCGCCCGGGCGGGGCCGACGCCTTTAATGGATTGGAGAGAGGTGGAAAGAGTTATGGCCTTTTCAGGCACAATTTTTTAATTCCATTCCTTGCGGTAAGTATAAGTCACAGTTTGAGAACCATTGGCGGGAATGGTCATGGGGAAATGAATGGTGGAAGCATCTTTTTTGCGGTAATTGGCCGATGCATCCCGCACCACCCAGTCGCCGTAAATATGTTCAATGAGACGCACCTCAATCTTGTTATTCAAGGTATTGGTCACTTCAATACTGATAGATCCTTCTTCGCTTTTTCGTTGACGATCGTAATTCAAAACGGTGCGTTTACCCACCACATCAAAAGCCCGTCCAGAAATAATGGTAGCTGTAGCTCCTTTGGGCACTTGGCGAATCTCGTCTTCACCCACAAATTCAATCGCGCCTTTATTGCTCAACTGGTAAAGCTGTATCTTCCCCTGTGGCAGTGGAATGCCTAAATTATTCTTTTCAGTATTGGCGATTTGATATTCGATTCCCAAAGGTTCTTCTCGCTGGCTCCGTTCATCATTTTCAAAAAGATATGTTTTTTGGAATGATACCTTTACCGGATCATATAATCGCGTGGTAATACTTTCTTTTCCATTGATGCTCATTTTACCACCCAAGTTATAAATATGATAATCACCCAACTGTTCTTCTTTTGGACCCCTATCTTCTTGTGGTGCTGCCATGGCTCTATACATGACTTGCGGTGATGAACCTGATCTATTGTATTTTAGTTTTCCTTCCACCAATTGCAGGGTCAAGTTTGAGAAATCCAGGTTACTATTATTCTTAATATAAGCTTCAGCGATGAATTCTGCGCCGCTCCCAGATTCATCCAGGATAAGACGGTAAATGGCGTCCCAGTCAAATCCTTTGGAAAGATAAATAAGACTGCCCCGAATAGGGCCGGATCTTTTCTCAGGATTAATTGCCCACGTAAGGGAAGGTTTAAACATGACATTTTGAAGTTTCCCCGGAAGGGTAATATAGTCAATTCGTTCTCGTTTAAATGAAATGATGGATCGCTTTCGGGTAATGGTAACTGTACTGCCCGCGATCTCAACTAATGTTCCCGTAAGAGAGGTGCCATTGATTAGTTCTATATCAATAGTTTCACCAAGATAATTGTGAAGATGTTCTGAGAAATGGAAAACATCCTGGTTGAGGCGCTGCATTTTTACTGCGGCATTATCCAAGGTTAAAAAAGGTGAATCCTGAATCATTCCTACGGGGAGTAAATCCCAAGACATGGTGGTTTCACCCGGTTGTATATTCCATGCCACGGGCTGCTTTATGAGAGCAAAATCATCTTTATAGAGTGTCATCGTGGCATGGTTTGACTGTCCCATGATGAAGGATAACAAGGTCAATATTCCGATAATTTTTTTCATTGCAATATTTCCAGGTTTGCTTTTACAAGTTCAAATTCCGCTGTCATATCTTCTAGTTTTTTCTTTTCATATTCAACCACATTGGCCGGGGCGCGACTGACAAAACTTTCGTTGGACAGTTTTTTTCGGATACCTGTGAGATGGCCTTCCAACTCACTCAACCGTTTTGAAAGTCGTGCATTTTCCTGGTCTAAATCTATTAACCCTTTAAGTGGAACAAATAGCTCCATTTTTTGCACTACCGCCGTAGCAGATTGATCTGGTTTTTCCAAATCCTGCCCCAATGTCATTTCTTCAATCCGTCCTAAAGTTCGAATAATTTCATCAAATGATTCAATCAGCCCTCGATTGCCGTTCACATTTCGGATAACCAAGTCCGCCTTTTTCCCGGGCGGCACATTCATTCGGCTGCGAATAGTGCGAACAGCTGTTACGATCTCTTTCAACAATGCCATTGAACCATCCGCTTCTTTATCTTCTATGGATGGTTCTCCATTCAGCCATGATGTTACAATCAAATCTAAATCATTTTCATCCCGGAAATGGGCCCACAGTTCTTCCGTAATAAAAGGCGAATATGGATGGAGCAACCGCAATATTCCTTTAATTACATGAACGGCCACTGCCCGAGAAATATCTGCTTTTTTAGGATCCTCCCCATAAAATCGTGTTTTGGCTATTTCGATATACCAGTCGCAGAAGTCACTCCAAGTAAATTCATAAATGGCTTTGGCCGCTTCGTTAAAATGGAATCGATCTAATTGGCGATTGACCTTTATGGCCGTCTGGTTCAATTGACTCAGAATCCA
>JABGTK010000147.1 GCA_018647265.1 Candidatus Neomarinimicrobiota bacterium
GAGAAGCAATTCATAATTGCCGTGCCATTGAACAAAATCTGCACCTCCCATAAATGCACCATGTTTTGCAGTACGGCCGTAATAATGCCAAAGATCAAATGCAATAAATTCAATTGGTTCATCAAAAGGTTCGGGGGAGAGCAATCCTTCGTTCCGAAGTTCTGCTACGAGGTTTAGTGCCAACTGTACTTTTTCATTGGTTGAATGCACAACTTCTTCTGCTTCAATATAAAATTTGTCCACATGAGATTTAGCATGACACTTTAAGCATGTGTTTTTCATTGCTTCTTGTCCCAAATTATAATTTGGTCGTTTTTTTGAAATTGGAGCAAATAGCCACCATGAAAGTCTTTCTGTAACATCATGGGTTACATTCATTCCTTCCAATCCACTCATATGACACGTTGCACAAGTTGGGACAGGCATATCTCTTGTCGTTAATTCTTTTGCGGGCGCATTCAAATTAAGATGTGCTTTTTGTGATAAATATAAAACACCATGTTTTGATTCGTTAAATATTTCTAATTGAGAATGATCTGGTCCCATATGACATTGACCACAAGTTTCTGGTTGTCGAGCTAAAGCGACGGAAGCAGAATGACGAGAGTGGCATGCGGTACATGTACCGATACTACCATCAAGATTGGGTTTTCCAATTGAATGGCACGCTTCGCATCCTTTATTCATTACCCCCCGCCCTTCAATGATGGCCAATTTATTGGCAGGGCGAATGACAGTTCCAGGATGGTATTTTTCTGCATAAGCAATTTGTTCAGCAGAAAAATCTTTTTGTCCAGACACAGCAGCCCAAGCTGGTGCGCTGTGGCGACTGCGTAAGAATTGATTATATTCTGTTGTATGACATTGACGACAATTTAGAGCTGTGATATTCTTTGCAAGTGTAAACCCTTTATGAGCGATTTCTTCTTGGCCATCTTGTGGACGATGACATTCGAAACAAGTAACATTTTTTTTGGCATGTTTACTCGTTGAATATTGATGAATAATTGCGGATGTTTCTTGGCTGTGGCATTCGACGCACTTCCCGGTGGCTCGTACATATTCCGGCCCAGGTTGGTCTAATTCGACTGCTGGTCGAGCACGATGGATTAAAAAGGCAGCAACAATCAATGCAGTAGCAATTACAATCGAGATAAAGACATTTTTAAAATTCATCATAAGTTCCCCCTTAAAAATTCATTTTAAGTATTAATCAACGAATGTAAATGTAGGGCGAATATATCATACTGTAGTATATAAATGGCATATTTCGTCTGAATTTTGGTTGTTTATCTTTTTAATAAACCGCATTCCCATTTTTTCTAATAATCGTATTGAAGCATTATTATCAGGGGAAGCGATGGCCACTATCCGTTGTAATCCCAAACGATTTCTGCCGTCATCTATGGCCGCTTGTGCGGCCTCAAATGTATATCCATTTTTACGAAATGCGGGTAGCATGGCGAATCCAATATCGGGGTCGTCCAGATTGTCGCGCTTTAGAATTCCGCAAATACCAATGGATGTTTCATCTTTCAACTGAACAAGATAAAGTCCATGGCCGTGTTCGGCATAGCTGGTTCTGGGACCAGTTTCAATAAATTTTTCTCCATCCGAAATTGACCCAATCCCACGGTCGCCGATATATTTAATAAAATCCGGATCGTTATAGAGTTCAAAGACAAATGGTGCATCTTTTGACTCTAATTCAGATAAAGTTAATCGTTCTGTTTCGATTTTAACCAAAGTTCAGTCGTCCCAGATTGTACCTTTTTTCTTCAATTTATTGATTTTTGGAGCTATGACAAAAGTGCAATAGGGAGCGTTGGGATTGTTAGCGAAATAGTCCTGATGATATACTTCCGCTATATAAAACACATCCAATGGTTTGACTTCTGTTGTGATAGGACCTTCAAACATATTGTCTGCATTTTTCAAAGCTGATTCAGCCGATGCTTTTTGACTATTATCGTGATAGTATATGGCAGACCGATATTGAGTGCCATAGTCATTTCCTTGTCTATTCAGCGTGGTTGGGTCATGGGATTTCCAGAAAATTTCTAAAATTTCATCATAAGATATTTCATCAGGATTATAATGAATTTGACAAACTTCTGTATGGCCTGTTTTACCACGAGAGACTTCTTTATAAGTTGGGTTTTTCAAATGTCCGCCGGCATAACCGGAGACCACATTCTTGATACCTTCAACCCGTTCATAGACTGCTTCAACGCACCAGAAACATCCTCCACCAAGTGTGGCAACTTCTAAATTATCTTTTGACATATTTTTTAATCCTTTTTGCTGACATCCAATTGCCGTGACTGAAAGAAGGATAAACAGCGGTAGATTGATGAATATTTTTTTCATGGGGTTACTCCGAACTTATTTACAGATGTAAACGCAAAGCACCCATTTTTCGTTCCATGGGTTGTGATATATAACACGTTGTAGAGACGAAGCAACGCTTCATCTCTACAACATTACAATTCTTTTAGGTCTTTGTGGAGTGTGGTAAGCATTTCTTTTGCATCACCAAAGACCATAACGGTATTCTCGAATCCGAATAATTCATTTTGGATTCCTGCAAA
>JABGTK010000148.1 GCA_018647265.1 Candidatus Neomarinimicrobiota bacterium
TAGTTCAGTTGGTTAGAACGCCGGCCTGTCAAGCCGGAGGTCGAGGGTTCGAGTCCCTTCGGTCCCGCTATAATGAAAAGCCCTATCTAGATGGGGCTTTTCTATTTAATAACAATATCATTTATATCTCATGACTGATTCTTTTTTATTATAAATACTTCCAGATGTCATCCCGATTTATCGGGAAGTCTCCTCCACCCCACAAGTAAAAGAGTTTCCCCTTCAGCCGGATTTTTTGTTTGTACTAACCTTCCCATTTCCTTAGTCTCTACCTATAAATAAAAGGTTCTAATGGAAAACATCCTCCAATACTTTGAAAATATCCCAACGGATCACCGCTCCTTACTTTTGGTGGGCGGACTTGCATTTTTCTTTTTACTAGAAGCGGGAATCCCTCTCTTCCGGTTTGATTATAAAAAAGGAAAGCATGCCTTACTCAATTTATTTTTCACAGTTGTCACATTGGTTATAAATCTTTTCGGAGCTTTTCTCATTTTAATGGCGGCCGATTTTAATGCAAAAAATGGAACAGGAATTCTCAATTTATTTACAATGCCACTTTGGATGAATATTATTTTTGGTCTTTTACTACTAGACCTATTAGGCGCTTGGCTCATTCATTGGATACAGCATCGTGTAAAATGGATGTGGGGATTCCATATTATTCACCATACGGATCAACAAATAGATGTAACTACTAGTTTGCGACACCACCCAGGCGAAAACATATTCAGACTCTTATTTACGGCAATGGCTGTGTTTTTCTCTGGTGCATCTTTCGGTGTCGTCATGATGTATCAAACCCTTTCTGTCATTTTCACCCAGTTGACCCATGCCAATATCAAAATATTCCCAAAAATTGATAAATTCCTTTCTTCCGTTTTTGTCACTCCTAATTTTCACAAGATTCATCACCATAAATCCCTTCCCTATACGGACAGTAATTATGGGAATATTTTCTCTATATGGGATCATATTTTTAAAACATCCAAATATATAAAAAACATGGATAAAATTTTATATGGTCTCGACACACACATGACTCTGAAAGAAAGTTCTAATATTAAAACACTCCTATTAATTCCTTTCCAAAAATATCGCAGTCCGGTTGGGTCTAAGTTTAACGATTAGTCAAAATTAAGTATTTATATGATTGAACTCCTTGGATGGATCGCCACAGCTCTCCTTTTAATTGGCTACTATTTAAATGCTAAAAAGAATCTTAATTCGTGGTTAGTATGGTTAGTAGGAAATTCGGTCATGCTAATTTATGCATTATTCATTAATTCTTATTCTGTGGCATTCTTGTCAGTTGTGTTAGTATTCCTCAATATTTACGGTTTCCGTAGTTGGCGAAAAAACCAATCCTAATATCACAAAATTCTAATTTATTATTGTACCTATGAGATTCAAGATTATATCCATTTCCTGTGCCTGTTTGCTGGGCTGCGCCAGTATCTACCCTGGGAATAATCCCACTGTCGTTTTCGAAGATGGATACCATTTTGGTATTTTGAATAAATCATTGATTAAAAACCATGATACTAATACATGGTTTTCGAAACAGTATGATACCTACCGTCCAGAATTGAATCGGTTAGAACCATCCAACTTGCTGCACATATCCATCAAAGTTTTTATGGGTACATGGTGCCACGACAGCAAGCGAGAAGTTCCCCGATTTTACAAAATATTGGATGAATTAAATTATAATTATGCAAACTTTAAGATTATTGGGTTGACCAAAGATAAAAAAGGATATTTTCATGATTATACATCCTTTAATATTACCCACACACCTACAATTATTTTTTATCGTAACGGTACTGAAATTGGGCGTATCATAGAAAAGCCCGACGGATCTTTGGAATCTCATCTGCTAAGGATAATTTCAAGTTGAAAAAGAGAATCTATTTAATATGGATTTTAGGCGTCGTGGTTTGGAATTATGGTTTCCCTGAAATGTCGCCCTTTGCGGATGTTATGGCAGCTATCGCATTATCTGTTTTCAGCATTAATTTAAAACGTGTCATAAAATGAGAAAAACAGCTGAAGAACAAAAAGAATTGGATGATTGGGTAGAAAACGAATATCCCAAAAGTATCCGTCGCATGGAAGCCTCAAGTCCATTTCACCGCATCGGAAAATATTTTATAATCCTTGGCATAATTCTTTATGCAATTTTCGTCTGGACTCATTTTTATTTCTTAAAACCAACAGCAATTGGTTTTCTAATTAGTGGAATGGGTGTGGAAATTTTCGCCTTAACAAAATACTTTAAATCCTTATCTCATGACGATTGATTTTTCAGGAAAAACGATCCTTGTCACTGGCGCTTCCGGTGGAATTGGGCGAGCTATTTCCCAATCTTTTGCAAAAGCAAATGGGACTGTAATTGTCCATTACAATAGTAATAAATCTGGTGCAAATGAAACGCTCACATCTTTATTGGGAGTGGGTCATTCAATCGTAAAGGCGGATTTATCAAATGCATCTGAGGTTGATAATCTTGTTAAGTCTACTCGCATCATCGATGTAGTTGTGAACAATGCGGCTATTGTTGAACAGTATGACTTTTATTCACTTTCATTCGATGATTGGCAGGATGTTTGGAAACGAACCATCGGCGCCAATCTCATGGGGCCTGCATACCTCATGTTTTGTGCGGCAAAAGTGATGCAGAAAAATGGCGGCGGAAAATTCGTGAATATTTCTTCAAGGGGTGCCTTTCGTGGTGAACCTAAAGCACCTGCCTATGGCGCCAGCAAAGCGGGCTTAAATGCGTTGGGACAATCCATGGCACAGGCTTTGGCGAAAGATAATATTTTTGTTTATACCATTGCACCAGGTTTCGTGGGAACTGATCGAGTGGCCAATATTGTAGATGATTCGATTCGCGCCCAAAGTCCCTTAAACCGTGTGGCCAAACCGGAAGAAGTGGCCCGAACCGCCCTTTGGCTCGCTTCCGAAGGTAATGACTTTCTCACTGGCTGCATTGTGGATGTGAATGGCGCATCCTACCTGCGATCTTAACGCTTTTACTTAAGTTTACTAAACCTCCAAGGTTTAGTAAACTTTTTGACAAATCAGTCTACAATTACCTCATCGGCAAATATCCACGCCGGCAGTCCGGCCCCGTGGTGCCAATAAGGCGCTTCTAAAACATTCCTTGCCTCAATTTTGATATAGCGTACTTTCTTCGGTTTAAATTTGGAATTAAAATATTGAATATCATTCACTTTACTTTTTTTCATAAGTGGACTCTTATTGTCAATTGAATCGATTTTATTAAAGACCAAATTATCTTCTGAATAGGAGTAAGTAACCGATGTAGGGAAAAAGACAATATGGTTTGTTACTTGGAGGAATGCTGTACTGATTGAACTCACCAATTGTGTTTTTCCCAAATCAATTATCGCTTCCATATGATTGCCCTCAAACCCCAGCCAATTCGCATAAAAACTGGCACCACCAAGTGCACCGTCTGTTAACGTTTGGGGATCCTCCTTGGCATACTTTTTTGCAGAAGTCAGAAGTTTTACTGGCATCCCGGACGCCTTATTTGGTTTAGTTGCCACCACCAGTGCATTTTTAAAATTTGTCACATATTCGTCCACTGTGAAACCCATTTCATTCATCAATTTAATTTCAGCTTGAGTTGTTGTTGATTTAAAATTATTCAACCTGTTTACAGCCAACATATTTACTATTTTTTGACCATCAACTAACGTATTCACCAGCGTATACTCAGGTGATATATTTTTCCGACATGCTTCCAACGTTGCATAATCCACTCCCAGTCGAGCAGTTTTTACACGCTGTAAAACATCCGAATTTTGCCGTACCGCCTCTTCTGCTTCGTCAAAATACCTGTTGTAAGTTTGTAGTAATTCAGGATTTAAATAGGAAGAAAAAGCTTGAGAAGGGTCACCATATAAAAATAAAAAGAAA
>JABGTK010000149.1 GCA_018647265.1 Candidatus Neomarinimicrobiota bacterium
ACAGCCCTAAAAAGAGGCGGTAAAGTCAAAACGGAATTAGGTGACGGTGGTTTTAAAAAATTAACTGCAAACTATAATACGGGACTTATTAACGATAAAATGGCATTTAGTGCCACTGTCGTACGTAAAATGGGCGATGGTGTCATCAAAGGTAATTGGACCGATTCATGGGCCTATTATTTTGGTGCAAGCTATGCCATTAATGATAAAAACCGTGTCGAACTGTATGCCATCGGCGCTCCCCAGCGTCATGGTCAAAACCTGTATAAACAAAACATGGCTGTTTACAGCCCAGAGTTTGCTAAAAAACAGAGTGATTATGATCCCGCAGCTTTGGATAAATTTGGTGCGCCTGAATCAGCCCATACCAGCGACAGACGTTTGTTTAGTCAAAACTGGTCACCCGTTAACTCTAGCTATAACGGCGATCAGTACTGGTATATGTATGGTGCTCGGACAACCAAACGTCATAATCCAAACTTCCTAAATGAACGGGAAAATTTTTTCCATAAACCATTGGTTAACATGAACCATTTCTGGACCATTAATGACAAAATGCGGTTATCCACAATTGGATATTGGTCTGGTGGATCCGGTGGTGGAACAGGTACCTATGGTGAAATCGTTACCCGGGATGCAACAGGGAAAAGTGATGTAGATAACCATAAGTTTTACTATGGCCCATCTCCCTGGACACGTGATTGGGATGCAACAATTGCAATTAATTCCAATAACGATACATCATATGATTTTCAGAAAAAGACACGCTCTAAAAAAGCAGGTGAATCAATTGGTATCTTAAGAAATAGTATTAACCGTCAGCATACATGGGGCGCTATTTCTAAATTGAATATTGATGTTAATGATGCACTGAAAGTTCAACTGGGTATTGACTGGCGTACAGCTGGTATCGAACATGCTCGTGAAGTTCGCGACCTTTTAGGCGGACAGTTTTTCATAAACTATGCTGATAAGAATTACCCGAGTGGACGTGAAAGAAAACTAGGTGATATTATTGCATATCATGATGAAACAACAGTGGATTGGACTGGGTTCTTTGCTCAAGCCAATTATACTGCGGGTGCACTATCCCTTTATGGTATGGCTGGAACATCATCCATTGCTTACTCTTATCAAGATCACTTTTCCGTGGCAAATAAGAAAATCACTGCAGATGCTATTTCTGCCATCCAGGTTAAGGGTGGTGTCATGTATGATGTGAGTGATAACATTAGCGTATTTGGTAACTTTGGTATTGTTGAAAAACCACCTATCATGGATAATGTTATTCATTATAGTGGTGCCGTTGCCACAGATCCTAAGAATGAACAGTTCACTAGTTTTGAAGCGGGCGTGAACTTCAATAGTGATAAATCTGCCCTAAAAGCCAGTTACTATAACACACAATGGAAAGATAGAAACCTAACTAGGAATGTGACCACAGGACAAGGGTCCAGTGGCGACACAGATATTATCTATTTGACCGGTGTGAATCAAAGTCATAGCGGTTTTGAAGTTGAAGGATCTTATCAAGTGATGGATATGCTTCGACTAGATATGGCCGCAGGTTTTGGTAATTGGATTTTTGATGGTGACGCAAAAGGTGATTACCAAGAAATCACTGAAACAGGAGTTACAAGTACTTCATATGAATATGGTCTAGACAAACTAAAAGTAGGCGATATGCCTCAGTCTATGATGGTTATGGGTGCAACAGTAACACCAATTCCAGGATTGAGAATTCAAGGATTGTTCAACTGGTATGATAATAACTACTCAGACTGGAGTCCTGCTTCCCGTGAAATCAAAGGCGGCACAGCAGACAGAGAACAAGTTTGGATGGCACCGACCTATAATAAAATTGATCTTCATGCTTATTATAATCTGCCTATGTCTCTTGCTGGGACAAAAATCCAGGTTTTTGCTCATATCTTTAATCTAACAGACGCATTGTACATTCAAGATGCTGTAGATAATAGTCAGTACAACTCATGGGATAAAGATCATGATGCTGACAGTGCAGAAGTATTTTTTGGTGCGCCAAGATACATGAACATGGGTCTGACCGTAAGATTCTAAACTGATTTAGTCTCTTTAAAGTCTATAAGAAAAAGCCCCGATGAAAATCGGGGCTTTTTTGTTTATTGAATTCGCGTCTTTATCTTCTCATTGTCATTGCCCGCCTGCCGAGCGGGCAGGCGAGCCCAA
>JABGTK010000150.1 GCA_018647265.1 Candidatus Neomarinimicrobiota bacterium
GGCATATCTCAGGAAGTAGCTACTGAAAGAAAGGCGATTGTTGATGGCGCTGCCGGTCATGCTTGCGGTCATCATTTATTTGGAACAGCATCCATAGCTGCAGCCATTGCGGTAAAAGACTATTTAAAGAAAACGGGACAAAAAGGGACGATCAGACTCTACGGTACACCAGCTGAAGAAGGCGGTTCCGGGAAAGTTTATATGGTTCGCGCTGGACTTTTTGATGATGTGGATGTTGTCCTTCACTGGCATGCCGGTGATCAGAATATGGCCAGTCCAAGATCATCAATGGCCAACCGTTCAGCAAAATTTAGATTTCACGGTTATTCCGCCCACGCCGCCGGCGCCCCGGAAAAAGGGCGTTCATCTTTAGATGCGGTGGAAGCTATGAACCACATGGTGAACCTCATGCGGGAACATATTCCCGATGGTTCACGCATTCACTATGTCATTACTCATGGCGGCGATGCCCCCAATGTGGTCCCGGACTATGCAGAAGTTTATTATTACGTTCGTGATTTTAATGTAGATATTCTTGAGGGCATCTGGGGAAGAGTTATAAAAACTGCAGAAGGTGCAGCCTTAGGGACAGGTACTCGGCTGGAATATGAGATTATCCATGGGAATCGTCCTGTATTGGCCAATAATGTGGCGCAAAAAATTATGTATAAAAATTTAGTAGAGATTGGCGGAGTATCGTACACAAAAAAAGAAAGAAAATTTGCAGAGGAGATTTACAAGACACTTCGGTCACCGGACAGAGATATATCTTCTGCGGCGGTAGTTCAGCCCTATAAATTTTCTAAAGGGGGAGGTTCCACCGACGTAGGTGATGTGAGTTGGATGGTGCCAACTGCAGGACTTAGAACTGCCACATGGATCCCGGGAACATCAGCACACACATGGCAAGCTGTAGCTGCAGGCGGTATGGGTATCGGTATGAAAGGTATGATGAATGCGGCCAAAGCAATTGCCGGTACTGCCGTTGATTTATACAACAATCCGGAAGCGGTGAAAGATGCAAAAAAAGAATTAATTGAAAGGAGAGGGTTAAAATTTAACTATTACTCTCTTTTGGGGGATCGAAAACCGCCACTAGATTATCGAAAATAATAATGCAGATGCGTTTTCCCTTTACTTTTTTCACCTGCCTTTTAACGATCGTAGTCTTTTCATGCAATTCTGGAAAGGATGCGAAAACCAGTCTCACCTTAATTGATTATAATGAACACGTTCGCCCTATAATAAATAATAAATGCATCGCCTGTCATGGTGGTGTGAGAAAATTGGCGGGTGTTAGTTTTTTATTTGAAGAAGAAGCATTGGGAAAAAGTAATAATGGTAACAGGATTATATTTCCCGGGAATGCAGCTAGGAGTGAATTAATCGCACGGGTGACCCATCGCGATTCAAATGAAAGAATGCCTTTGGGTGAGGATCCTCTATCCCCCAATGAAATTGATATTTTAACGCGATGGATAGATCAGGGTGCCAAGTGGAAAGATTATTGGGCATTCATACCACCGAAGTCAATAACGCCACACAAGAATGAATCCAATGGGTGGATTAAAAACCCTATAGATCAATTTATCTTGGCGCGGTTAAATGAGGAAGGCCTAAAGCCCTCTAAAGAAGCGGATAAAGAAACACTGTTAAGAAGAGTTAGCTTAGACCTCATTGGGTTGCCTCCGACGATGCAATCTCGGGAATCGTTCTTCAATGACGATTCACCAGAAGCTTACGAAAAACTTGTAGATTATCTTTTGTCATCCCCCCGTTTTGGGGAACATTGGGCATCTATGTGGATGGACCTGGCACGGTATGCAGATTCTAAAGGATACGAAAAAGACGCCCATCGTGAAATTTGGAAATACAGGGACTGGTTGATTGATGCCTTTAATCAGGACATGCCCTTTGATCAGTTTACCATTAATCAACTTGCTGGAGATCTGCTTCCGAATCCCACAAATGATCAAATGATTGCTACTGCTTTTCATCGAAATACCATGAACAATGATGAAGGGGGAACCGATGATGAAGAATTCAGGGTTGCAGCTGTTATAGATCGGGTCAACACAACCTGGGAAGTTTGGCAGGGGATGACATTCAGTTGCGTCCAATGTCACAGTCATCCTTATGATCCATTTAGACATAAAGAATATTACCAGTTTTACTCTTTTTTCAATAATACAGCCGACTCGGATTTGCCAACAGAAGAACCGGTTATGGATGTATATACCAAAGAAGACGAGTCGAGAATCGCCCTCATTAAATTATGGATCAGTGAGAATAAAGGAAGCCCATATAAAAGTGCCCAATTGTCGGCAAAAGAAATTTCATTGGACAGTATAAAAGCAACTTCCCTTCCTATTATGAAAGCGACAAAAGCAGATAATCGCAGAGAAACACATATGTTTGTTAAGGGAAATTGGTTGGACAAAGGGATTCAGGTATCATCGGGTGTTCCAGCCTCTATGCCGCCAATTAAAATTCAGAATAGCCCGGATCGATTGTCAATGGCCAGATGGCTGGTTTCTGGAGAAAATCCACTGACTGCCAGAGTAACTGTGAACCGTTTTTGGGCCAAACTTTTTGGGCGGGGTATTGTAGAAACACTAGAAGTTTTTGGATCACAGGGTGCATCACCTACCCATCCTGAATTACTCGATTGGCTTGCCTTGCAGTTTCAGGGAGAATTTAAATGGGGGATGAAATCCCTACTGAAATTGATGGTCACTTCTTCAACCTATATGCAGTCTTCAACAATTACATCTGAAAACCAGGATAAAGACCCATACAATTATTTATTGGCTCGTGCATCCCGGATAAGGTTAAGTGCGGAACAGATCAGAGATCAATCTTTGGCAGTGGCCCATTTGTTAAGTAAAAAAATGTATGGCCCCAGTGTAAAACCCTATCAACCAGAAGGGGTATGGCAAGTAATTTATAACGGCGTAACTTGGGAAACATCTGTCGGAGAGGATGCTCATAGACGAGGAT
Source organism: Candidatus Neomarinimicrobiota bacterium (assembly GCA_018647265.1). Taxonomy (NCBI): domain Bacteria; kingdom Pseudomonadati; phylum Fidelibacterota; species Fidelibacterota bacterium. The sequence continues at coordinate 3,001 of JABGTK010000150.1, forward strand.
TATATACTTATTGGCGACGAACAAGTCCGTATCCATCCATGATGAGTTTTGATAGTCCCAGTCGTGAAATTTGTGTGAATCGGCGTATTCTTACCAATACTCCCTTGCAGGCATTGGTTACTCTGAATGACCCTGTTTATTTGGAAGCGGCGAATGCACTGGCAAATTTGATTGAGGGGAGGGGAAGCAATCTTGATCAGCAGATTATTGAGATATTTCAGCGGGCATTACAGCGTGAACCGACTCAGTCTGAAATAAATATACTCAAAGGTGTTCACGCGAAAGCTTCTTCAACATTAAATATGGATGAACCAGGGGGGGCGTCTACAGATGATTATGGTGAAACGTTGAAAACGCCCATGGCAGTGGTGGCGAATGTAATTTTAAATTTAGATGAATTTTTAACCCGGCAATAAATATGATGAATAAATACCTAGAGGCATATATTCGAAAAGTAGAATTTGAAACACGTCGGCATTTTTTAAAACAATGTTCTACGGGGCTGGGTGCGATGGCTTTGGGATCCTTGGCAGGGTGTAATCAAAAAGTTGTTGGGGGATTGGATAAACTAGCAAGAATGGGAAATCCTCTTTTGGCAAAGCCGTCAATGTTCGCTCCAAAAGCAAAACGGGTTATTTATTTGCATATGGCTGGGGCGCCATCTCAACTTGAATTATTTGACTATAAACCGGCGTTGCAAGAGTTAGATGGTCAGGATTGTCCCCAATCCTTATTGGAAGGTAAACGATTCGCATTTATTGAAGGAACACCAAAAATGTTGGGTCCTCTTTATCCCTTTAAACAATATGGAGATTCCGGTGCTTGGGTTTCTGATCGCCTTCCCCATTTTTCCACAATCGTTGATGATGTATCCTTTTTAAAGGCTATGCATACAAATGAGTTTAACCATGCGCCTGCCCAGCTTTTAATGCAAACGGGCTTCCCTCGCCTAGGAAGACCCAGTATGGGATCATGGGTGACTTATGGTCTCGGATCTGAAAATGAAAATCTGCCTGGGTTTATTGTACTTGTCTCTGGCGGGAAAAATCCCAGTGCGGGTAAAAGTATTTGGGGGAGCGGATTTTTACCTTCTATTTATCAAGGTGTTGAATGTAGGAGCCAAGGTGATCCTGTGATGTATCTTTCCGACCCGAAAAATCTGACTCGTGGATTGAAAGAAAAAATTGTAAAAGGAATTAATAAACTGAATGAAAAACACTATAATGAAGTTGGAGACCCTGAAACCTTAACGCGGATTTCACAATATGAAATGGCTTTTAAAATGCAGATGTCTGTGCCGGAAGCAATGGACATTTATAAGGAACCAGAATATGTACATCAAATGTATGGGTCAGAACCGGGAGGATCTTCTTTCGCCAATAACTGTGTTTTGGCCCGCAGGTTGGCCGAACGCGGCTGCCGGTTTATTCAACTATATCACTGGGGTTGGGATGGTCACGGTGCATCGGCGAATGAAGCGTTAGACTTGGGTTTCAAGGATCGTTGCAGGGAAGTTGATAAAGCTATGACGGCCCTTATTATAGATCTGAAACAGAGAGGTATGCTGGAAGAGACACTAGTTGTATGGGGTGGTGAATTTGGTCGAACCCCCATGCGGGAGAATCGCGGTGGCAAAGAAATGGTATATAAGGGGCGGGATCATTTGCTGGAAGCTTTTACAATTTGGATGGCAGGCGGCGGCGTGAAGCAGGGAATCTCTTACGGAGAAACAGATGATATTGGTTACTATGGCGTGGAGGGGAGAACACACGTTCATGACTTACAGGCGACCATTCTACATCTCTTGGGACTTGACCACGAAGAATTGACTTACAATTTCCAGGGACGGCCTTACCGATTGACGGATGTATCCGGTCATGTAATTAGTGATATTTTGGCTTAGAGATTTTATGCTTGAAGTCAGTTCAATATTTGTGCATCCATTCATTCAATTTATTGGGCGCTTTCATCCATTAATTATTCATCTACCAATTGGGTTTCTCATTATTGCTTATATTATGGCGGTGGTCGGATATTTTAATATAGAGAAAAAATCTTATTTAAATGAATCTGTACCTTTAGTTTTGTTTTTGGGATTGCTCAGTGCCATTATTGCAACTACCACAGGCTTTATTTTATCAAGAAGCGGTAGTTACGAGTTAGAAGCAATAATGAATCATCAATTGGCAGGGATTTTCACAACCCTACTAGCAATAGTCACATATATTTTTCGACATAAAAAACTATATTTACCACTTTTTACTGTAACGATTTTGAGCATTTTTATCTCGGGACATTTGGGTGGTGAACTCACCCATGGCAAAGGATTCATAACAAAAGTATTCATTTCATCTAAGAACAAAAGTGATAGTGTTGCCAACGAAGTTAACTTGGCTGATATTTCCATATATCCTCATGTCATTGCACCGTTGCTGGAGGACAATTGTCAAAGCTGTCATAATAAGGAAAAGCCAAATAACGAATTAAATTTGGAAACTTTTGAGTCGCTCATAAAGGGGGGCGTAAGCGGCCCGATTGTTGCGGTAGGAAATGCCTCTGCTAGTGAAATCATTCGACGCATTTCATTGTCAGGAGATGATGACGATGCCATGCCACCAAAAGGTAAAAAAAAGTTAAATTCAGATGAAATTGAATTGTTAAAAATTTGGATAGATACAGGGCTTCCCAATAATGTAATGGTTGCCGATTTAGATCCTCGTAGTGGCATGAAGAAAGTTATTCAAAAATTGATTGAAAAAAATCGATTTTCCACAGAAGCTAAATATATCAATGTACCAAAAGCATCCCCCCCTAAAATTAACCAATTAATTGAAGCGGGTTTTGCCGTTACCCCCATTGTTTTAGATTATCCCCAATTGCAGGTGTCGTATTTTAACCGTCAGGATACCATAACTAAGGCAAAGATTAATCTATTAAAATCTGTAGCACAACAAATCGTCCAGCTCGATTTATCTGGAGCGAATATCCTAGATTGGCGGTTTCTATCTAGGTTTAATAATTTGGTCAAGCTACACTTGAAAAATACATCTATTTCTGACAAGGATTTACAAAATATAAATAGTGAAAACTTGACTCACCTGAACTTGTTCGGAACGAGTATTTCCGAGGAATCAATAAATTCTCTGGTAACTTTTGATAGACTTAAAATGCTCTATATAGGTGAAACCGAGATTACATTAGAAAATATATCAACCCTGAAAAATACACTTCTGGATTTGTCCATTAATTTGGGCGAAGGAAAAGAATCGATTTTAAAAGGAGTAGAATTACCTACGCCCAGTTTTGCTTTGGATCAAAAATTTATAGATGAAACAAGTCAATTAAAATTAAATTCATCTATTGAAGATGTAGAATACTATTATTCGTTTGATAGTACTATACCTATGGATGATTGGGAAAAGTTGGACCGTGATATTTTAGATATTGATCGTTCAGTAGAATTAAATATATATGCAAAAAAGGAGGGATGGCAACGGTCTAAGGTGCTAAAACATACCGTTTTCTTTCAAACTCATAAATTTAAGGATGTAGTCTTATCCCCAGACCCAAGTAACAAATATTTCGGAAAAGGTGCTGCTTCTATAAATGATAAAAATTTGGGTTCTATTCATTTTGATGATGGTACTTGGTTGGGCTATGAAGGAGAAAACGCAGAAATCGACTTGGCTTTTCATGATGAATTAGTTGTGAAAAAGATTTCTTTAAATATGTTGATTGACAGTGATTATTGGATTTTTCCTCCGGAAAAAATTGAGGTATTTTCCTCGAATGACGGACAGAATTATAAAAAAATTGCCATGAAGTTTTTACCTGACCCTCAACTAAAAGATGAAAATTTTAATAAGACAATTAGTTTTGATTTATATGACGAAACTGCGAAATTTCTCAAATTAAAGATTGTCAATAGAGGTCTGTGTCCAGATTGGCATCAAGGTCGCGGAAAAAAAGCTTGGATATTTTTTAACGAAGTGATTGTCGAATGAAAATTGCTATTATTGGCGATAATTGTAGAATTAGGGGCTGCATTATTAGACCGCTTCAGTTGGTTCCCCATTTTAGGAGATTGACTCACCATGCTGATGGAAGGAAATACTTGTGACGGTTCAAAAGATTTTCAAGATTAAAATATTGATTGAACCTCATTTTCTGTGGAAACTCTAGCATATCTGAAAGGATAAAATCCATGCACAAGCAATCGATGAAAACATCTATATTTCTCTTCACAATGATGACTTTTCTATTTGGCAAATCAGCAGATACATTGAAGGTTGGGGATATGGCGCCCGATTTTACACTCTTATCTGAAGAAAATAAAAAGATTACCCTAAAGGATTATCGCGGAAAATGGGTGATTGTTTATTTTTTCCCTAAAGCTGATACACCAGGATGAATCAAGGAAGCGTGCGGGTTCCGCAACGCATTCAGTGAGTATGAAAAAGAAAATATTACCGTATTCGGTATCAGTTATGATTCACCCAAAGCATTGTCGGCATTCAAGAAAAAGTTCAATTTGCCCTTTACTTTATTGTCCGATAAGGGAAAAAAAGTTTCTAAAGCATACGGTACGAAAGGCAGATTTTGGGCTAGCCGTGTGACCTTTGTATTAGATAATAAAGGCCGTATCGAAAAAATTTATAAGAAAATGAACGTCAACACACACGCGGGGGAAATACTTGACGACATCTTGGGTAAAGAATAGTTTATTTCTCATTCTCTTGGGATGGTTGAACGCCCAGGAGCTCAACTATATACACGGCTTCATTACTGATAAAAGTTCGGGAGAAGCCCTCATTGGTGCCAATGTTTACCTCTCCGGGACTGATTTGGGGACAGCCACCAATTACGACGGTTATTATGTTGTGAGTGAAATCCCATCGGGCGATTATGAAGTCGTCATTTCTTATTTGGGTTATAATACTGAGAAGAAGCAAATTCCCCTTAATAATGGTGATGACCTTGAACTGTCCATTGCCCTGGAAATAACTCCCATCGAAATGAGTGCCATTGAAGTGACCGGCAAAGAGGTAGATCGGCGTGTAAATATTCAGATCAGTCGTAATACGCTCAATATGCGCCAACTTAAAAATGTGCCTCAACTTGGAGAAGCGGACCTTTTCAGAACACTTCAAAGTTTACCCGGCGTTCTTACTGAATCTGAATTCAGTACAGGCCTTGTTATTCGCGGCGGTAACTCTGACCAAAACTTAATTTTGTTGGATGGCATCACCGTTTATAACCCCTCTCACGTAGGCGGATTATTTTCCAATTTTATTGTTGATGCCATTAAAGAAGCGGATCTCTTAAAAGGTGGATTCAATGCAGAATATGGCGGCAGACTTTCCGCCGTCCTTAATGTTCGTAGCCGTGAAGGGAACCGAAATGAATTCAATGGAAAAGGGTCAATCTCACTCCTTTCGGCCCAAACTACTTTAGAAGGTCCCGTTGGAAATGGCGCTTGGCTCATGTCCGGAAGACGGACCTATTTTGACCAGATATTTAAGGGAACATCCATGGAGTTTCCCTATTATTTTTATGATTTACAAGGCCATGTTTTTCAAGATGTTGGTAAAAATGATAGACTCTCAATGTCTTTTTATTTGGGGAAAGATGACCTCTTTTGGGATGAGTTATTGCTTAAAGGACAATGGGGCAACCAGACAGTTAGTATGAATTATCGCAAATTTTTCAATACAAAACTGGTGTCCAACTGGCTCCTTGCCAAAAGTCGCTTTAACATCTTTTTTGGCCTTGGTGGAGAGTCAGGGGTAAATGAAGAAGATTATATTGATGATTTTAGTTTCCGGACAGATTGGACGTGGTTTGCTTCCCAAGATATTCAGGTGCGGTTCGGCGGTGAAATGAAAGACTTGGATTTTGTTTACAGTAGTACTTTTTTGGATAGTACTATTTTCGATACACGAACTCATCCAAAGGAAGGGGCCGTATATACTAAAATGAAATATTGGCCCACATCGCGACTGATGATTGAACCTGGGATTCGGGTGAATTATTATGACAAAGCTAGGGAAGATATTTTCATTGATCCTCGTTTCGGGATGAAATTTTTGCTAACTCAGGACCGCTACATTAATTTTTCTGCCGGCGTCTATCATCAATTTATGGAAACAATTCAAGATGATTTTAATCCAAAAATTTTGGACGCTTGGTTTGCAGTTGATTCATCTGTAGCTCCTGCATCAGCTAATCAGATCGTATTAGGATATGAGGAATATTTTGGATCGTCATATCGCTTACAAGTGGAAACTTATTACAAAGATTTGAAAAATTTACTCACCTTTGTAGATGAACGATCCACCGTGGATGAGATCGTTTCTGATGAAACTTTAGATGACCTTGTTGATGTGGGCGATGGGTACGCTTATGGGTTTGAAATCTTCCTAGAAAAACGATTGGGAAGGATAAACGGATGGGCTTCTTATTCTTGGTCCATAGCGCGGAAGAAATTTCAAAATAAGGAATATTATACCAATTGGGACCGGCGCCATGTTTTTAATATTATTGGCAATTTTAGGTTAAATCCCAAATGGGATATTAATGGGAAATGGACATTCCAGACCGGCCAGCCTTACACACAAATCCTTGGTTATTATATTGAAAAAGTGCCGGATGCCTCTACACAGATTTTCCGCACAATCCCCGGAGCTCGGAATGGTGGCCGTTATCCGCTCTATCATCGATTAGATTTAGGTGCTGTTTACCATACAAAGTTTAAAGGGAAAAGCATGGATGTGTTTATCCAGATTGTAAATACATATTGGCAAAAGAATGTATTCCGTTATGCCTACCGCTTTGGTAGTACAATTAATGGTACCGATGATGATGGTGATAAAGAAATTGACGAAGATGACGAAGGTCGTCCGCAACGAGGCGCCATCAATGGATTACCAATTATACCCAGTATTGGAGTGACTTTTGAATTTTAGAATTATCTATTTAGCCCTTCTTGGGCTTTTTGTGTCCTCCTGCGAACCAGTGGATGATACCGAGTCTTATAAAGAAAAAATAGTGGTGTTTGGGAATCTCCGAGCAAACGAAGGATTGAGTGATACAATATTTGTTTCACGGACTTACGATATTGGTCAACCCCATGAAGCAGAAGCGAATTGGATTTCTGATGCGGATGTATCCATAAAGGGACATGTATTCACCCATCCATTTAAGCCGATAAAAAATTCTCCAGGGCGATATATTAAAAAATATGTGGGCGAAAAAACATTACCGAATATAAAATATGAGCTATCTGTGAAATGGGAGGGGCAAACACTTACATCGGAAACTATTATACCTGACACGCTTCATATTCGTTCAGTTCTTTCATCTGATTATCAATGCGACGGTAAACCGGTAACAGTGTTTCCAATCAATTTGTATTTGGATGAAAATACAAAAAGTGACATTCGGCAAGCGATAAATACAGGCGATTTCTCTAAAGTCAAAATGGATACTGTTGTGTATAAAGAGGGCAGTTGCTATACCACCAGTTTTGCTTCGATTCCCATGTTTGTTGTTAAATGGGATGCAGAAAGCAATCCGGGTATGATGCGCCTTGTTAGCTACGCCCTCCAAGATGATGCAGGGAATGCTATAGTAGATACAACCCTTTCAGCCCATATTTTTAAAGGACACATGATGGTAAACGGTGAAGGACAGTATTATTGGGCGAATCCCATCGTATGGCATTTGAGCCAAGAATATTTGGATTTTGGTTGGCTATCCTTTAATTACACCGGTGTTCATTTGGTTGAGGTCCAAGTGGCGGATGAATCATTTAGGAAATATTATAAAGGGTTTCCACTTGGTCCACCCCAAAATCAATATATTCTCCCCGAAAGCAATATTGATGGCGGTTATGGTTTGTTTTCATCCACCTATTCAAAATACTTTTTAGTCTATGTAAAAACGGAAGAAAAATGAAAAAACTAATCTTTGTTTTATTTGTAATTATCGGCTGCACTGAAAACGATAGTAAAAACCCGAAAGGTTACCAAACTGAAAATGTTATTTTGATTACACTGGATGGTGTTCGCTGGCAGGAAATATTTACAGGCGCCGATCAAAATATTATCAATGATTCAATAATGGTGAAAGATTTAGCAGGCACGCGAGCGAAATTTTGGAAATCTGATGAGAATGAAAGGCGTGAAACATTGATGCCTTTCTTGTGGAAAACCATTGGGAAATCCGGACAAATTTATGGGAATAAAAGGAAAGGCAGTGTCATGCGATTAACAAATCCGTATCTATTTTCTTATCCGGGATACAGTGAGCTGTTGGTAGGGTTTAATGATGACAGTGTAAAGAGTAACGACAAAATATTGAATCCCAACATTAATGTACTTGAATTCATGAATGAACAATCTGGATTTGAAAAGAAAGTTGCTGCCTTTGGTTCTTGGGATGTTTTTGATTGGATTCTGAATAACGAACGTAATGATTTCACCATCAATTCCGGAGGATTTCCACTTAAAGACAGCCTCTTAACGCAAAAACAAAAATGGATGAATGAATTTGTTTCTTATATGCCCTATGAAGGCTATGGATTGGGTGTCCGATGGGATGCACTCACGCATGAATATGCAATGGAATATTTAAAA
>JABGTK010000151.1 GCA_018647265.1 Candidatus Neomarinimicrobiota bacterium
ATTTGCTGAAAATCCTAACCGTAGAACAAGAAAAATCATTTGGAGATGTTATCATTTTAACTAAGGTGAAAATGCATAATATGCAGAAGAATCAATTCACCATTATGGAATTTTCGGATGTTCAAATTGATAAGGGTATTCAAAATAATAAATTTTCAGAACGCATGATGAAGCGGGGGATATAATGAAAAACAAATCATTATTTTTAATTTTACTCATGGCTATGGGGACAAATTTATTTGCCCAAAATTTGGAAATAAACGGATATGTTCGTTCTTACTTGGGTGTGTTAACGAATGACACAAACGATTACTCAATTAACCAAAATACATTGGATTTGAAATTGAAACGCACCGACGATAATGTGTCTTTCTTTGCTAATCCATTTATCTATCAAACTCCCAATCAAGATGTGACATTAGGGCTTCGAGAAGCCTATATGGATGTGTATTTTGATAATATGGATTTACGGATTGGGAAGCAGCAAATTATTTGGGGTAAAGCAGATGGAATGTTTATAACGGATATTGTGTCGCCTAAAGATTTGGGAGAGTTTCTGCTTCGAGATTTTGATGAAATCCGCACCGGAATTACATCTTTGAAAGCAAATTATTATTTGGGCGATAATACAGTGGAAATGGTTTGGATTCCAACATTTACACCCACAATAATGCCGGATGAAACATCCATCTGGTCTCGTATTCCAGAATTCCCTTTACCGATTACCATTGATGAATCTCAAAAGGAAATTCCCGGACGATTAGAAAATAGCGAAGGCTTTATAAAATTCTCGGGCATGTCATCTTTATTGGATTATGAAATTATGGCAGGAAGCATGTGGGATGATGACCCGAATTTACATGTTTCACCTATTATTGAACAGGGAAATCCACAACCACTTGGATTAACACTGACACCCAAACATCATCAACTCACATTGGTTGGCGGTAGTTTTAGTTCTGAATTGGGCGGATTCATTCTTCGGGGAGAAGGGGCTTATTATATGGGAAAACAGTTTTCCGCTTTGAATCCAGACCAATTGAATTTGCCAACGAGTTTACTGGAAAAAGATTATGCGCACTATTTGATTGGGACAGATTTCTCTATCGGGACAACTCGGTTTAGCACTCAATTTATTCAGCGTGCCATTTTGGATTATGACGATTTAATTGTTCAGGATGAATTAGATAATACCATGACTTTTTTGGCAAATCGGACGTTTTTACAAGAAACACTCACACTTCAATTATTTGGGTATTTTGGGCTCAATAATGAAGATGCACTCATTCGACCTAGCGTAACTTATGATTTAGCAGATGGATTTGAAATCCTTGCCGGTGCAAATATATTTGTGAAAAATGAAGATAGCGAAAACACAGGACAGTTTGGTTATTACGATGATAATGACATGATCTATGTTAAAATGAAATACAGTTTTTAAAATGAAAGTGAAATGGAAACTAGTAACAATTGTTCTATTTATTTCGTTCGCTTATCCCATTGAAAATGACGTCCATTCTTTAACAATAAAGGTAGAAAAACTTCATAATTCTAAAGGTGTTGTCCAATTCGTTTTGTATAACAAAGATGGATCAATTCCTGATGAAAAGTTTAAAAAATATTACCGAAAACAAATTGGGACCATTGGTAAAAATAATACAGTAATTTCAATATTTGAAAATTTACCTACTGGAAGATATGCTGTAAATATTTTACATGATGAAAATAGAAACGGTGAAATTGATAAAGGGTTTATTTTACCCATGGAAGGTGTAGGATTTTCAAATTTTAATAAACTAGGATTATTCAATAGACCCAATTTTGTCAAATCGAGTTTTGAATTTCAATCGGATAGTACTTTAACTATCAAAATGATTTACATGGTGAAAAAAGGAAAATAAAATGAATAAAAAATCAATCATAATTATATCGGGAATTATTCTATTAGTCGTTGGTTTAATAATGGCTAAACACCATTATGGAGACCATGACGATCATGGTTCACGAATAGGGGAAAAGAGCGAAGTACGCGCAATAGATTGGACACCATCAACGCGAAATGCTTTAATGGAAGAAATGCGCTCTATAAATAAAAATTACCAAGAATTGGTGTCGAACCTTTCTCAAGGAGAATGGAAAAAAGTGATAGAAAATAGTCACAATATTCATTCGGCGTTTATTCTGAAACAGGAATTGTCTGAAGAAGATATGGCCGATCTACATCGAATCCTTCCGGAACGATTTATAGAAATAGATTCAAAATTTCATGACCATGCACTCAAGCTCGCCATGGCAGCGAAAGCCCAAGATGGTGAATTAGCATCTATGTATTTAGGCAAAATGATGGAAGGATGTCTCAGTTGTCATCAAGTCTATGCAAAAGATCGTTTTGAAGGATTCTCCAGCCAGGAAGAAGCGATCCATGAACATTGACTAAAACCGAAAACTTAACCCAGCATACATAAATAGATTATTATAAGACTTATCCTTTAGATAATCGATATTGCATGAAAATTGAATTTTCTTTTGTACTCTCCAATTCATACCGCCACTAAGTCGAGTTTGAAAATAATCTGCAGTCTTATTTCCA
>JABGTK010000152.1 GCA_018647265.1 Candidatus Neomarinimicrobiota bacterium
ACCCTCAAAAATCTTCTTTTACCAACTTTAATAACAACTTCTTTTCTTTTAAATAACATGTGATTCATGTCAGATATTTTTTCGCCTTCGACTCGAACTGCACCTTGCTTAAGCATTCGCCGTGCATCACCTTTACTTTTCGTTAATCCTTCTGCCGTAATAATCTCGATTAAAAGTTCGTCTTCTTTTAATACCACCTCATCCATTTCATCCGGGATGTCTTTATTTACAACCACGCGGTCAAAATATTGTTCTGCCGATAGAGCAGCGTCGTTTCCATGATATAATGCAACGATGGCTCTAGCCAATTCCCTCTTTATATCACGAGGATTTATGGATGGGTCCTCCAATTGTTGATGCACTTTTAATACTGTCTCAGTATCTGCATCGGCTGCCAATATAAAATATTTTTCAATCATTTCATCAGAAATAGACATGGATTTTCCATACATATCTTCGGGAGAATCTGTGAGGCCAATATCATTCCCATAAGATTTCGACATTTTTTCCACGCCGTCAGTCCCCTCTAATAATGGCAATGTAATAATTGCTTGAGGTGCTTGATTGTATTCGCGCTGGAGGTCACGTCCCACCAATAAATTGAATTTCTGATCAGTCCCACCCAATTCAACATCCGCTTTTAATTCAACCGAATCCATCCCTTGCGCCAACGGATACATAAATTCATGGATGGAAATTGGAATTTCAGATTGGTAACGCTTAGTAAAATCATCCCGTTCTAACATTCGCGCTACTGTATAATGGCTGGAGAGTCTAATCACATCACTAAAAAGCATTTTATTCAGCCAAGTAGAATTATAAACGATTTTTATTGATTCACTATCAAGGATATGACCAGCTTGTTCGATATAGGATTCAGCGTTTGCTTTTGCTTCTTCTAAAGTGAGTTGTGGCCGTGTTTTATTTCGCCCGGAAGGATCGCCTATCATAGCCGTAAAGTCACCAATGACTAAAATCGCTTGATGACCCAAATCCTGGAAATGTCGCAATTTCCGAAGAACAACGCCATGACCAACATGAAGATCTGGACGACTGGGGTCACAGCCCAACTTTATGTTTAAGGGCGTACCGGAAACCTTCGATTTTTCTAATTTTTTCTTGAGTTCTTCTTTGGGAATAATTTCTTCAGCACCTCGGCTGATGAGTTCCCATTGTTTATCTATACTTAAAAATGTCATTATCTATTCCGTAATTCTCTTTGAGTGTCCCTTTTAATATCGCGTTCACGAATTGAAGCTTTTTTATCATATGTCTTTTTACCTTTTGCAATTCCAACCTCCAGCTTAGCCCATCCTTTAGTATTGAAATAGATTTGCAATGGAACCGCCGTTAATCCTTTTTGATCCAAAGACAATTTAATTTTATCAATCTCACGTTTATGAAGTAATAGTCGTCGATCTCTTACTGCTTCAGGCCCTTCGAAACCAGTGTGAGAATAAGGGCTTATATGTACACCAACAATCCATGCCTGTCCTTTCCGGATCACGACATAAGCTTCTTTTAAATTGGCATTACCTTCCCTGAGGCTTTTGACCTCACTTCCCAATAATTCAATACCGGCTTCGAATTTATCCAATATATGATATTCGTGGTAGGCTTTGCGATTGGTGGCGGCAATCTGTTTATTCATAGGCAAATTTCTGACGGCAAAAATACGGAATTAGCCTTTGTCTATACAAGTTTATTCCTTGCCGAATCTATATCCAAAAATGTAATTTTAAAGTACTGTTTTATGCCCGGGTGGCGGAATTGGTAGACGCGCACGGTTCAGGTCCGTGTGTCTTAACAGACGTGCTGGTTCGATTCCAGTCTCGGGCACAGCTATGTATTATACCTATGTACTTCGATCAATCGATGGAAAGCACCGATATGTTGGCCATTGTAAAAATCTTAAATCGCGTTTGAATCAACATAATTCAAGGAATGTGAAAGCTACCAAAGCATCTCGTCCTTGGAAAATTATCCATTCTGAAAAGTTTAAAATCCGAGAAGAAGCTATAACAAGAGAACGATATTTAAAATCTGGGGTTGGGCGTGAATGGATGGATGGAATGAATTTATGAATTGCTGGTTCCCTGCCTGCCGGCAGGCAGGGATTCCAGTCTCGGGCACAATAAAAATGCATTTTACTTACATCATCAAATCTGAAGATGGTAAACATCGATATGTTGGCCATTGCAAAAACCTAAAATCACAACTGAATCAACATAATTCGCGTAATGTAAAAGCAACTCGCGATAATCGGCCATGGCAAATAATTCATTCGGAAAAATTTAAATCTGAAAAAGATGCCATTTTTCGGGAACGGTTTTTCAGATCCACCGAAGGACAGAAATGGCTCCTCGAGCGCGGATATTAAAAGAGTTCGTATTTGCCTTTTTTATTCTGTTTTAAAATGTAATTAATCTTTTTTTCTACAGCTTTTATCTCTTTTGCTGTTAATCCTAGTTGAATCACATTTCCCTCTTGGCGAACACCTTTATTCGGGTTAATATTTTTTGTTGGATCAACAGATTTTATGTCACCATCAGCAAATTCAAATTGGGCAATAACACCCATCTTTTCGTGAAGTTGTTCAGAAGTAAGTGAACTTAATCGATCGATTGTTTTCTTAGGTAAGCGTTTCACCCGGATGTATTTCCATTTGGCGCCACGATTGCTTTTTGGACTACTAAACGTCACACCATTATCGACCGTAAATACGCGGGGATTTTTCTCATCGGTAGATGTAAGCAGGTTCCCTTCGTTGCTATCTTGGTGATTAATGATATAGGTCATGATATTCGTGTTGGCAAAATGTTTTGCATAAAGAGAATCACTATTAAATTTTTTCTTGTTATATACTTCCCCACCAACCGTCACCTCATTTAGCCAGTATTG
>JABGTK010000153.1 GCA_018647265.1 Candidatus Neomarinimicrobiota bacterium
GCTGTTTAGAGCACTCGGTAATAGCAGAACTGGATTTATGCTACCCATTTCCGCAAAAAATGGAATAGGATTCTTCCGCTGATTGGCAATATTATAAAGAATTCTCCCGGCCGTTTGAGAACCGGTGAATCCTGCCGCTTTAATTCTTTCGTTTTTAATCAAAGCCTGTCCAACCGTTGAGCCTGCCCCATGGAGTAATGAAAATACGCCATCAGGCATACCCGCTTTTTGGGCAGCTTTAACTATGGCAGAACCGACCAAAGCGCTGGTTCCAGGATGAGCGCCGTGTGCTTTTACAATTACTGGGTTTCCTCCGGCCAATGCAGATGCAGTATCTCCACCAGCGGTAGAAAAAGCTAATGGAAAATTACTAGCGGCAAATACAGCCACCGGCCCCATGGGTACAAGCATTCGGCGAATATCAGGTTTGGGGACTGGAATTCGATCCGGTTGCGCTGTATCAATGGTGGCTTCTAGCCAAGACCCTTCGGCCACAAGATTTGCAAACATTTGCAATTGTCCTATGGTTCTTCCACGTTCACCCAAAATACGTGCTTCTGGCAATCCGGATTCGGCACAACAACGTTGGACCAACTCATCGCCCAAATTCATTATCTCATCCGCGATGGCATTTAGGAATGCTGCTTTTTTGGTGCCAGATATTTTACCGTATTCAACAAAAGCAGATGTGGCCAAATCCACAGCGCGATTGATCTCTTCATCTGTAGCTCCGGGGAATTTCCCCGGCAGTGTTTCATCAGTAGTGGGGTTATATCCAGTGGTAAATGAATCCCCATTTGCCGAAGTAGAAAATCCGATTAAATTGGTTTCTATCATTGTAGTCTCCATTATAAAGATGGCATTTCTGGACGGATGGCCAAAGCATCGTTAATGATCTTTTGAACGCGGGTCCGTTCTTCCCCAACCAGTGGAAGGCGCGGTGGGCGTACAGGTTCAGTACCAATCCCAGTGGCCACTTCTGCCAATTTAATATATTGGACTAACTTTGGATGAATATCTAGTTCTAATAGTGGCATAAACCATCGGTAGATTTCCCGCGCTTCTTTAAGACGGTCTTGTTGAACCAATTCATAAATCACAACCGTTTCCCTCGGGAAAGCATCAACCAGCCCAGCGACCCAACCGTCGGCCCCAAGAGCCAGTTCTTCCAGCGCTAATGTATCGACACCGCATAAAATTTTAATATCATTCCCGAAAGCATTTCTCATTCGTGTCACGTTGGTTACATCCCGCGTTGATTCCTTAGTGGCCTCAATCGAATCCAGTTTCAAAAGTTCCTCGAACATAGGAATCGTAATCTCAATTTTATAGTCAATAGGATTGTTGTAGGTCATAATTGGTAGATCACAAGAGGTGGCTACCGCTTTATAGAATTCAACCGTTTCCCTACTATCGGATGGGTAGCGCATTGGGGGCAGCATCATAAGTCCATCGGCGCCATTGACTTGGGCATTTTGGGCAGCAGATACAGCATCGGTAGTAGACTGCTCGGCAATATTCATAATTACTGGGATGCGGTCATTTATATGACCAACGGCTGCTATTAGCAATTCAACTTTTTCATTTTGCGTAAGGGTACTGGCTTCTCCCAAACTACCGCCAATTACGCAACCGTGGACGCCCGATTCAATTTGAAATTCGATATTGTGAAGAAAAGCAGGTATGTCCAACTGATCGTCATTTGTAAATTTTGTTGTTAAGGCAGGATAAACGCCTTTCCATTCTGGCTTCATGGATTTTCCTTTAAATAATGATTGATTAACTTCTAATATATTACTGATATATTAATAAAATTCAAATAAATATTTTTGAGTTAAACACCCGCATGATATGTGGACTAAATTGAATCATGAAGCCAAGCCTCCTTTTTCTCCTCATCACCAGCATTCCTATGATTGACATTTTGATATCATTCAAAACAAATCAATATCCCAAGACCATGCCAAGAACCAAAGTGGGTCGCAGTGTTTTTGCCCTCTTGGCTACAACTGCATGGACCACATCACTTGTATTTACAATTTTAGATTACTTTTAATCACCCATAGCCAACAAAAGTAATTCTCAATAATGGTTAATAGCAGAAAACCAAACGTCCGTTTTATTTATATTTTACTCCCAGTACTTTTCTTGGGAGCATTAATCATTTTCGGCATGGTAATCCGCCCTAATTTTTTTGGACTACCTCCCTTTCCACTGGAAATAGTTTTTCTGTTGGCGGCAGTATTCGCCATTGCAGAATTGATGATTCTCGGCTTTGAATGGCCCATTATTCAGAATGCTATTATTAAAAAATTGGCCAAGGGATTTCCCGCCATCTTGATACTTTTTGCCATTGGCATTATCATTGGCACATGGATGATTAGTGGTACCATACCCATGCTAATCTATTATGGAATTAATCTTATCAATCCCAGCTACATTTATATCCTAGCCTTTTTGATTCCCATTATTTTTTCTACATTAACCGGTACCTCATGGGGATCTATCGGTACTATCGGTGTGGTAATTATCGGCGTGGCCGCAATCATTGAAGCAAATCTGGGCATTACTGCGGGTGCAATTGTAGGCGGTGCATTTTTCGGCGATAAACTTTCGCCCTTATCAGATACAACCAATATTGCTGCCATGGCAACGGAGGTGGATCTTTATGATCATATCCGCTCCATGATGTACACAACAATGCCATCTGCAATAATTGCTGCAGTAATCTATTTCATCCTGGGATTTACCCATCCACCGGTGGGAAGTGAAATTGATGCGAATCAAATTGCCCCAACTTTAAATACAATTGCTGCCATGTTCAATTTTAATGGACTGTTGTTAATTCCCCCGGTCATTGTGCTTATTGGCTCTATCAAAAAAATGGCCACGTTACCTACACTTCTTATTTCTTCTTTATCAGCTGCAGTATTAGCAATGGTCTTTCAGCCCTATTCATTGGGTGATATAATGAATGCCATTCACAAAGGTTTTGATACAAATATGGCTTATTGGGTGACAGGGTCACCAGTGACGAGTTCTCCTGATAATATTAATGTATTATTTACCCGGGGTGGACTTTATGAATTGAACGAGGCTATTATTTTTTCTATCATGGTTTTTGTATTTATCGGCACCATTGATCTTATTGATGCTATGCCCACCATCGTTGATCGCAGTTTTGGATTTATAAAGACCAAAGCTTCCCTGATTATTTCTTCTCTTTTTGCTACAGCATTTACCAACGGAATTACGTCTAACCAAGCCGCCACTAGTTTTATAATTGGTGATGCCTTTGGGAAGCGCTATGATGAATCGGGGGTGAGCCGAAAAGTATTATCCCGCTCCATTGAAGATTATGGTACCATGTTTGAGAGTCTCGTCCCATGGCATGCAACATCCATTTTTCTTACTGCAACTTTAGGAGTTTCCTATGGGGAGTACTGGAACTGGCA
>JABGTK010000154.1 GCA_018647265.1 Candidatus Neomarinimicrobiota bacterium
AAACTTGTGTGAAATTGGCATCCAGAAACGATATGGTGATATTAATCCTGAATTACAATCCCGGCTTGATCATGAATTAAAAGTAATCCAGAAGATGGGTTTTGCAGGATACTTCCTCATTACGGCAGACTTTGTAAAATATGCCAAAGATAAAGCCATCCCTGTTGGTCCGGGCCGGGGTTCTGCTGCGGGGAGTTTGGTCTCCTATTCCCTAGGGATTACCACTATTGATCCAATGCGTCACAATCTTTTGTTTGAACGGTTTCTAAATCCGGATCGTATCAGCATGCCCGATATAGATATCGATTTTTGCATCGAACGGCGGGGAGAAGTCATTGATTATATTAAAGATCAATATGGTGAAAAGTCCGTCACCCAAATTATTACTTTCGGAAAAATGAAAGCGCGACAGGTTATTCGGGATGTGGGTCGTGTCTTGGGATATCCATTTGGTGAAATTGACCGTTTGGCGAAAATGATTCCCACAACATTGAATATCACATTGGATGAAGCGTTAAAACAAAGCCCCGATTTGCGCGAGGCGGGAGAAGGCCAATATCGGGAAGTGATTGAATATTCAAAAGTGTTGGAAGGTATGAACCGCCATGCTTCCACACACGCAGCCGGTGTGGTAATTGCCCCCGGCGACCTTACAGATTTTGTACCTTTATATCGTTCGCCCCAAGGGGATGTAACATCACAATATGATATGAAGGGGCTGGAGGAATTAGGCCTTCTGAAACTAGACTTTTTGGGCCTCCGTAACTTGACGGTTATTGATAACGCCGTGAAATTATTAAAAGCACGTGGTGAAAAAGTTAATATTGAAAAAATTCCTATGGATGATCCTGAAGTCTATAAGCTGTTTGCTAAAGGATTGACCACGGGCGTATTCCAATTTGAATCTTCTGGCATGCGGGAATTTTTGAAAAAGCTGAAACCTACCGTTATTGAAGATTTGATTGCTATGAATGCCCTTTACCGTCCCGGGCCAATGGAAAACATTGATGATTTTATATCTCGCAAACACGGAAAAAAGAAGATTGAATATGCTCATCCAGTCATGGAGCCCATCCTGGAAGAAACCTACGGCATTATAGTATATCAGGAACAGGTGATGCAGATTGCTCACGAAGTTGCGGGATTCTCGCTGGCCGAAGCGGATATTATGCGCCGTGCCATGGGAAAAAAGATTAAGAAACTCATGGATGAATTGAAGGTTAAGTTTATAGATGGAGCACTTGAAAAACACCAGATCCCCAAAAAGAAGGGTAAAGAAATTTATGAATTGATTGAAAAATTCGCTGAATATGGATTTAACAAAAGTCACTCTACCGCCTATGCTTATGTGGCATATCAAACTGCTTGGCTCAAAACCCATTATCCAGCGGAATTCATGAGTGCCAATCTCACAAGTGAAATGTCCAATATTGACCGCGTGGTGATTCTGATTAACGAATGTCGGAAGCTTAAGATTGAAGTGGATCCACCCGATGTAAATGTTTCTGACATCAACTTTCGTCCCGTGAATAAAAAGACTATTTCATTTGGGCTTAATGCCATTAAAAATGTGGGCACAAAAGCTTTGGAACAGATTATTGAGGCACGGGGCAAACATGGAAAATTTGATTCACTTTTTGATTTTTCTGCCAATGTGCAATTAAAAGCAGTTAACAGAAAAGTGTTAGAAAGCCTCAATATGGCCGGCGCTTTAGATGGACTGGAGGGCAACCGGGCTCAAAAATATGCCGCTATCGATACAGCACTGAAATATGGTCAAAATATCCAAGAGAATAAAGCGAGAAACCAAGTGGACCTATTTGGCGCAGCTAGCGCCAATGGTCAGGATATGTCCATGGTTCCCTCCCTGTCTATAGCAGAAGAATGGTCCGAAAGCCAATTGCTGGAAAATGAAAAAGAAGTTTTGGGTATGTACCTTTCTGGACACCCTTTGCTGAAATATGCAGAAGATTTAGAAGAATTCTCTAATTTTGATTTTACTGAGAAAGTTGAGGGGTACAATGGACAAAAAGTGCGCGTTGGGGGTGCCATCGCAGAAGTAAGAATGCATTTTGATCGGAAGAATAATCAAATGGCATTTTTTAAGTTGGATTGTTTGGGCGGTCAGGCAGAGATATTAGCATTCAGCGATACTTTCGCTAAGTATAAAGAATTGATCAAAAATGATAATGTGGTCTTTATTACGGGTAAGCCAACGGACGAAACAGATTTTTCTGACTTAAAAATGATTGCCGATGAAATTATAACCGTAGACAAAGCGAGGGAGATTTATTCTAAAAATGTAAATATCCGCATTGAGCCGGGAGAAATGTCCCCCGCTGATGTGGATGCGCTTTTGACCATGGCCAAAAATCACAAAGGTGGTTGCGGACTCATGTTCCACATGGCGGCGGAGCGTGGTAAACAAAGACGTATCTATGCTCACAATATTAAGGTGTCAGCTCATTCGTCATTTCTCAAAATATTACGGGATACTTACGGCAAGCAAAATGTCTGGGTGTCTGATTGATCGCTGTGATTCAACGGGCCAAATCCGGCTCTGTTACTGTTGACAAAAAAAAAATCGGAAAAATTGACCATGGCTTTGTGATTCTACTTGGTGTGACCGATACAGATGAAGAATCAGACGCCGATTATTTAACTGATAAAATATCAAACCTCCGCGTATTCAATGATGAGAATGAAAAAATGAACCTATCGATTCAAGATGTAAATGGTTCAGTATTGGTCATCAGCCAGTTTACCCTTTGTGGTGATACACGAAAAGGCCGCCGCCCAAGTTTCATCCACGCCGCACCACCAGAAAAAGGGAATGCCCTTTATGAATATTTTATGGATCAACTAAAGACAAAAGGCGTGCCGGTAGAGTCGGGTGAATTCGGTGCCATGATGGATGTAGCTTTGGTGAATGACGGGCCCGTGACTTTTGTTTTAGATAGTAAATCCTCCTGATTCTCATTCCTCGACACACTCGCCTTTTCATTGTAATTTCCCCTACAAATAATTTGAGATTATGGAACGAAAAATAAGAATACTCATGGCCAAGCCCGGGCTGGACGGTCACGATCGGGGCATTAAAGTTCTCGCCGCCGCCTATCGCGACGCAGGGATGGAAGTCATTTATTTAGGTCTGCGTCAAACGCCGGAAATGATTGTTTCCGCGGCCCTTCAAGAAGATGCGGATGTGATTGCACTCTCTAGCCTGAACAATGCCCACATGACCATTTTCCCCAATGTCTTAAATCTCATGAAGGATAAAGGACTGGATGATGTGCTCCTCGTTGGGGGCGGTATTATTCCAAAAAAAGATGTAACCGAACTGGAAGGATTGGGTATGGGAAAATTATTCGGTCCCGGCACACCTGTTCAAGATACGGTGGACTATATTACCAATTGGGTTTCGGAGAATCGTCGTTAAATGGATTTAAAAAACCTTACGGAGCTTGAGCTTTATTTCGCCAATCATTTTGATACGGTGTTGTTTCCTGTTTTGGCGGAATTTTACCAAACCAAAGGAGACTATGACAGGGCCAAACGCGTTTGTGAAATTGGGTTGGAGCATCATCCCAAATCAATAGATGGTCAATTCATCTTATCCCAGGCTGAACTTGGATTAGGGAATTTAACCGGCGCGGAAAAATGGATGAAAAAAGTCCTTATCCAAGTGCCTGATCATACATCTGCCGCCATATCATTGCCCATGGTTCAAGAACAATTGGATCGATCTCCGGCAACATTAAAGACCAGTTTCAAGCGGGCCCAAAGTGTGGACCCTAAAAACCAGTTTGCTAAGGATTACCTAACAGCAAAGCCGGCAAAAAAAGCTAAGAAAAAATCAGATATTCCTGGGACAACTGATGCCCCTAAAAAGGATAAATCTAAAAAACCTTTGCCCACGGATATTAGTTTAGAAGGTGTGGCTATCAGTCCTCGATTGGCTACATTTACTTTGGTGAATGTGTTGAAAGGACAGGGGCTATACCACCAAGCATTGGATGTATTGAATATTTTGGCGAAAAAAGGCGGCGACAAAAAACGAATTGCCAACGAGCGAAAGGTCATCAAGGCTGGGTTGTAGTTTTTGTTTGGACCCCTCTTTTAATTCTCCCCTATGACAGGGGAGGTGACCACTCTACAATAGTTAGTCGATCCTCCCCAAATGGGGAGGAATTAAAGGTGGGGTATAATTGATTTGAGAATTTTATGAAAATCCAAATGTATAACAATCCCGCTCTTTATAATGCCTGCACGAATCACAAAATAGATGATATTCCTTTTTATCAATATTGGGCAAAAGAGGCGAATGGTTCAATTCTGGAATTGGCTTGCGGAACCGGCCGAGTGGCGAAACCCCTATTAGATAAGGGGTACAATTATACTGGCTTGGACTTAAGTCCTGTTTTTATTGACCACTGCAAATCGAAATATCCTAATGGCCAATTCATCACCAGCGATATGCGGGACTTTAATCTTGGCCAAAAATTTGATTTAATCTCTATTCCTTTTAATTCGTTTCTCCATCTATATACTGAAGATGAAATGAACCGATGTTTGAAATCGGCCCAGAACCACTTAGCCAAAAATGGCCAATTTCTCTTGGATATATTTGTCCCGGACCCGGAATTTCTTTACCGTGATCCAAACAAGAGATATGAAGAAATGACTATCACCCATCCACAAGGTGGCGAATGTATCATTTGGCAAAAAAACCAATATGACGAAGATACAGAGATTAACCACATTCACTGGTTTTTTGATCGAGGTAATGGCGGGCCACAAGATGAAGATGAATTTGATATGCGTATGATCTATCCCGACACGATGGACAGATTACTTACGGATTCGGGATTCACCATAGAAGAAAAATGGGGCGACTATGATGGGGAGGCATTTGATGAAACTAGCCTCCTACAACTCTATATTTGCTCAAGGAGATTGTAATGAATATTCAAAAAGCTTTAACGGACTTAAGAAAATCGGATCCAAGAATGGGAATCCTAATTGATGAATTTGGTTCGCCTGAATTCAACCCCATTGATAATTATTACGAATCTTTGGTGCGCTCCATTGTATATCAGCAACTTAGCGGGAAGGCCGCCGCCACCATTTATGGCCGGTTTAAAGCATTGTTTAATTCTAAGTCATTTCCCAATCCAAATGAAGTCATGGCCATTCCCCACGAAACTTTGCGATCGGTAGGACTCTCCAACCAGAAAGCTACTTATATCCTGGATCTTTCAGACAAATGGGAAAAAGAGGAAATAGATTTATCGAATGTAGATGAAATTTCTGATGAAGAAATCAGTGTTGAACTAATCAAAGTAAAAGGTATCGGTCAATGGACCGCCGATATGTTTCTCATGTTTACTTTAGTCCGCCCTGATGTATTCCCCTTAGGAGATTTGGGCATTCAAAAAGGATTTATGGGACTCAATAAAATGGATCGCCTGCCCAACCCCAAAGAAATGGAAACAGAAGCAGAACAGTGGCGCCCATACCGCACCGTGGCCGCTTGGTATTTATGGAAAATCGTGGATGGTCCTTTTGAGTGGTGAGGGAAAAAATTTCTTAGGAACACTTAATAAATAAAAAAACTTGATATCATGAAGTATCGCTTTGTAACTTAATATATGTTGTAAAAATATTCGTTTCGTACATAAAAAGTTATGATAAGTTTTAAAGCAAAAGTTAAAAAAGTGGGTTTATGGTCCACTCGTTTGTGGACTATTCAACGCAAAGGGAATCTTGGGGTTTTCTAGGCTCCCCTCGAATTACCTAACGGTTTAATTTATTAATATGGTTCGTTTTAAACTATTTACCATCGCTATCATTATTTTTTTATTTTATTCCTGCAGCTTATTTGAAGAAGATGAACCTGAGGCGAAAGTCGTTTACGTGAGTAAATCGGAAGATGTTCTCTACACACAGAATTTAGATGGTACAGATAATAGACGGCTTTATATTAAGGGAATTCAAGACGACATAAATAGCCATCCTCACATAGTGGCAGATTCCACTATCATGAATTATGGACCTCTTCGTTGGAGCCCAGACGGAACAAAAATAGCCGTAGTCGTTAACGTAGCGTACGATGCATCAGAACTTATCATATTAACTGCTGACGGCCGTAAAGCTTGGTCGGCAAGCCTTAATTCGCAAATGGTGTCCGGATCTGATTGGTCCCCGGATGGTACAAAAATAGCCTATACGATGTCCACAACTTACTATGGCGGTGCACCTGAATTGTTCATAACTGATTTGGAAACGAACACTTGGAAGAAAATTACTGACTTAAGTACTCAAAAG